>DATKHZ010000092.1:0-3284 GCA_035509995.1 Acidimicrobiales bacterium
CCTCTTTCTCCCCGATATGTTCCTCGGCCAGCATGTAGCCCGGCGCACGGGCCGCCATATCGACATCTGGATGGGCGAATGCCATGTCCATGCAGCGATATCGCCGGTGGAGCTGCGCGCGAAAATTGCTGAGCACCCACGCTCGGAGCTCTTTATCCACCCCGAGTGCGGTTGTACGACGAGCGCGCTTTGGTTGGCTGAAACTGGTGATTTCCCTAAGGAGCGTACCCACGTGCTCTCTACGTCGGGGATGGTGAAAGCAGCACAAAACCTAGGCGACGGGCACGCATTAGTGGCAACCGAGACAGGGATCCTCCATCAGTTGCGCAACGCCAACCCAAAGGCCACTTTCGAAGCTGTGTCCCCGCGGGCCGAGTGCCGTTTTATGAAAATGACGACACCGGAGCGGTTGCTCAATTGCCTGCGAGAAGGTGTTTACGAAATAGAGGTCGAGGAGGGCACCGCCGAGCGCGCCCGCCAGTCGGTCCAGCGGATGATCGCGATCGGTTCACCCGGCGGAGGCGAGTGAAGTGCACGGCCGCCGCGGTGACGACGAGCTCGACGTCTTAGTAGTCGGTTCAGGCATAGCGGGGCTATCGACCGCGATTGCTCTGGCCGGACGCCGCCGCGTCGCGGTGATCTCCAAGGAGAGCGGGGGTGGAGGCAGCACGCTGCTCGCCCAAGGCGGCATCGCCGCAGCGATGGGCCTGGGTGACAGCACATCAGCTCATGCGCTGGACACGGTCTCGGCGGCGGCCGGGCTCGGTGACCCCGAAGTTGCGGAACTGGTGACAAGCGAAGCACCTGAGGCTGTTTCGACGCTTACCCACCTCGGTGTCCATTTCGATCAGGGAGCCCTCAGCAGGGAAGGGGGCCACGGGTTCGCCCGGGTGGCGCACGCCCGGGGCGACGCCACGGGAGCGGAGATCACGCGGGCATTGATGGCGGCCGCCCGCGCCCGCGGCGTGCCGGTCGCTGATGGGTTGCTCCTGGTCGACCTGCTCACGTCGCCCGATCGGTCCCAGGTCATCGGGGCCGTTGTCTGGGACTCCCGGGCCGGGGCCACCCGGCACCTGTACGCCAGCACGGTCGTGCTCGCGACCGGCGGGTATGGCCAGCTTTGGGCCTGCACCACGAGCCCGCGCGCTTGTAGCGGCGACGGCTTGGCGGCTGCCCTCAGGGCGGGCGCGCAGGTGGCCGACCTCGAGTTCGTACAGTTCCACCCGACTGGGATGGACCTCGGCCGCGACCCGAGACCGCTCGCCTCGGAGGCGCTGAGAGGTGCCGGCGCGAGGCTGCGCGACCGCGAAGGTGAGTACCTGAGCGGCCCCGACGGACCGGGCGACCTTGCGCCGAGAGACGTAGTCAGCCGGGCGATGGCCCGACGGATGGCAGAGCTAGGCGCCGGCCATTGCTTCCTCGATGCAACGATGCTCGGCGAAGATGTCGAGGCGCACTTCCCGACCTTCGTGACTGCCTGCCGGGCTGCCGGGATTGACCCTGAGCGGGATTGGGCCCCCGTTTCGCCGACGGCTCATTACACGATGGGCGGCGTGCTGACCGATACCGAAGGGCGCACGACGCTGGAAGGTCTGATGGCAGTCGGGGAGGTGGGTTGTAACGGGTTGCACGGCGCTAACAGGTTGGCGTCCAACTCGCTGCTCGAAGGAGCCGTCGTTGGCCGGCGCGCCGCCCTGGCGGTCGTGGCCTCGCGAGGCCCGGTGGCCCCGCGGCCGCTGGCTGGCATCGAGGAGCTGCTGCAGGTCACGACCCCAGGCACTTCGGGCGCTCAGCCGATCGACCGCCGCACGCTTCGCCTCGCCATGCAAGCTGACGCCGGGGTCGCCCGCGACGCGCCGGGCCTCAGACGCCTGGCCAACTACCTGGCTCATGCAGGCACAGGCCCGCATCCCGGCAACGGTTCGGGCCCCGGCAACGGCGCAGAGACTTCCGAGCTCGCCAATATGGTGCTCATCGCTCGGGCCGTAGTTGCGCTCGCCGCCAGGCGATGTGAGTCGAGGGGAGCGCACTGGAGGACCGACTACCCGGGCGCGCTCCCCGACTGGCAGGTGCGCCAGGTCGCCCAATTGTTGCCCACAGGGGAGATGGCCGTAGGCAGCTTTGCAGTGGAGGGCCTGCACGAGGCCGTGGTCGGCCAGGCTGCAGCAGCGGTTTGAGCCCGGGCGCGCCTCCGTGGGAGGAGCTCCGAGAAATTGTTGCCCGCGCCGTCGCAGAGGACCTTCCCGACGGTGACCCGACCGGTGCAGCCGTAGGCCCGCGGGGTGCCAGCGCATCCATTGTCGCCCGGCAATCTGGCATCATCGCTGGGCTTTTCGCTGCGCAACTGGTCCTGGACGAAGTAAGCAACAGGCTGGGCACCGGGAGAGCAACCGCCCAGCTTGCAGTGGACGACGGGGAACGGGTGGGCGTGGGGACGGCCCTCGGCGAGCTGAACGGGCCTGCTCGTACGCTTCTTGCAGCTGAGCGGACGGTCCTCAACATCGTTACGCACCTCTCCGGCATCGCGACCATGACGGCTGCGTTCGTCGAGGCTGTCGCCGGCACCGCAGCGGTGGTAAGGGACACCCGCAAGACCCTCCCGGGCCTGCGTGCCGCCGAGAAGTACGCCGTTCGCTGCGGCGGGGGAGCGAACCACCGCATGAGCCTTTCGGACGCCCTCCTCGTGAAGGACAACCACATCGCGGCTCTCGGGGGGGTCAAAGCGGCCGTCGAGGCGGCTCGCCGCCAGGCCCAGGCGAACGCGGACGTGCGGGGCCGCCGCGAGCCCCTGCCGTTAGAGGTCGAGGTCGACAACCTGGAGGAACTGGACGAGGCGCTTGCCGCCGGCGCAGGCCTCGTGCTCGTGGACAACATGTCCTTGGCAGACACCGCCGAAGCGGTGCGGCGCGCCAACGAACTGGGAGCCGAAATAGAGGCTTCGGGCGGCCTCACTCTCGCCAACATCCGGGCGGTAGCAGAGTGCGGGGTGCATTATCTGGCCGTGGGAGCTTTGACGCACTCCGCTCCGGCGCTCGACGTCGCCCTCGACTGGCGCATCGACCTTTAGGCGAACCGTGTCAGGCGGCCGGGCCCACGACGGCGACGACATCGCCGGTACCCACCGAGCTCCCCGGTCCCACCCTCACCTCGAGGACCGTGCCGGCGAACGGGGAGACGATGTTGTTCTCCATTTTCATTGCTTCCAGGACGCACACCGTCTGGCCTGCTCCGATGACGTCGCCCGCTTTGACAAGGACCTTCACGATCGTGCCCTGCATCGGCAC
>DATKHZ010000093.1:0-13082 GCA_035509995.1 Acidimicrobiales bacterium
GCTCCAGTTCTCTGGCAATGGCTTGCGTGCCTGCAGCTACGGCTTGCCTGAAGCGCAACCCGGTCGGGAACTCGATTGGCGGCCGGAACACCGCACGGTGGGAGCTGGCCCCCTTGCCGAAATAAATCGCTCCAGGGAGCACCGGCGCCCCGGAGCGTAGCGCCAGCGTCGCCGGCCCGGCTGGCAGCATCGCTTGCTCCCCAAAGAAGGAGACTTCGACCCCAGAGGCTTCCCCGACCAGACGGTCCGATAAAAGGCACACCACATGTTTTTCCTTGAGCGCCCGGAGTAGGGCCGCGGCGGCCCCTGGCCCGACCCCGACGACCTGGAAACCAAGCTGCTCGCGGAAGCGTGTGAACCACGCGAACAGGTCGGGCGGTTCCACCGCCTCGACCGCCACGGTCACGGCCAGGCCCGTGCCGATAAGGTACCGGCCTCCCCATTCCCAACCCCCGAGGTGTGGGGTGACGAGGATCACACCCCGGCCGAGCGCTGCAGCCGACTCCAAGTGTTCGTCGCCCGAGACCGAGACGCCCGCCGCCACCTGGGCCTGGGGCACCGAGGCAAGCCGCAGGCTCTCCGCCCAATACCTGCTGTAGTAGCTGTAAACCTCTGCGACGATCCGGCGCCTCTCCGGTCGCCCAAGCTGGCGGCCCAGCACGCGCTCCATGTGCGACGCAACAACAGCCCGTCTGCCGTCGTAATCCGGTAGCCGGCCGAGCAACGCACCGAGGCTCTGAGCGGCGCCACTGGCGAGTTCGCCGGGCAGCGCCGAGGCAACCGCCGCCCCCACGCGGTACACCGCGAGCTGCTTGCTCAGCACCGCGAGCCAACCTAGGTCAAAGCCTTTGTGGCGGCCAGTCCCCCGCCTAGCTCTGTCCCTTGGGCTCGGTCCTGCGCCTCGCCCTCGCCTCATCGTGGATCTCGGCGCGGCGTTGGTCGGTGCCGTGCTCCTGCCCGTTCGGCACGACCGCGCCGCCGGCGAAATTGGCTTCGTCGGCAAACCGCTCGCGACGCGCCAAACGTCGCTCGTGCCAGCGGCTACCGGCGGCACCCGAACCCGGCCGCCTGCTGCCTGACAGGAACGGCAACCCACCGTTCGCCGACGACCCCGGCCCCCTGGGTGCCCGAGCCCACCAAGTTGCCTCGCGGCCGGCCCTTTCTTCGCGCCAGGCCCTCCACCGCAGCACCACGGCGGCGGGCTCAACCGGCAGTGGCGCGGGCGGCCGGTCCGCTTGGCGCCAGACCTTTACGAAACGCTGCGCCGCAGTAAGGAATGAGAGCGCCACGATCACCCAAAGCAGCCACAACATGTCCGCAGGGAACTTCAGCGCGAAACACAGCACGAACACCCGCTCGCCGCGCTCCATCAGGCCGCCCTTGGCGTCTATGCCCAGCGTGTCCGCCTTGGCCCTCACGTAGGACACGAGCTGGGAAACCCCTAGCACCGCTAAGGGGACAAGCGCAGCGTGGTGGCCGAAACGGTCCTGTGCGTACCAGGCAAAACCCGCCAGTACGACTGTGTCGCTGACACGGTCGCCCACCGAATCGAAGAAGGCCCCCCTCGGGCTTGACCGCCCGCTCGCCTTGGCCAGGCTCCCGTCGAACAGGTCCGGGAGAGCCGAACCGATGAGCAGGAGCATCCCGATGATCAGGTGCCCGCTCGCGATCGCCCAGGCAGCGGGGATGGACATCAGGATGCCCGTCGCTGTCAGGTGGTCAGGGGACAGCCCAGTCCGGCGAAGGGCCTTCCCAGCCGGGCTCACAGCTTTGTCTACCGCCGTCCGGAAGCGTGCGTCGAACAACTACCTGCTCCTATGGGCCGATGGGCGTAGCTCAGGTTACCACCCACGCTCGGAAGACAAAGAGTTTGGGCGCAGAGCGGTCTCGCAATGGCGGATCTCGATCTTGGCCCCGACCAGCAGAGAAGGTAGCTTAACTGGAACGGCCTGGACCGGTCCGTGCAGGGGAACACCGACGGGGCGACCCGCGGGGGAAAGATGAGGTGCTCGGATGAAAGCGTACCCACCAGCGAAGGTCCGCAACGTGGCGCTAGTCGGCCACGGGGGCTCGGGCAAGACGATGTTGACCGAGGCCCTGTTGCTGTGCAGCGGCGCGACGAACAGGGCTGGCCGGGTAGAAGACGGCACAACCGTCTCTGACTTCGAGCCCGAAGAACACTCGCATCACATGTCCACCAGCCTTTCTCTGGCTGCCCTCGAATGGCGCGGCTACAAGGTCAACGTCCTGGACTGCCCGGGGTATGCGGACTTCGTGCCGGAAACTCTGGCGGCGCTGTCCGTAGCCGACCTTGCGGTGCTCGTGGTGAGCGCCGTCGACGGCGTCGAAGTGCAGACCGAGGTTTTCTGGAAGGCGGCGGCAGAACTCGGCATCCCGCGCCTCATCTTCATGAACAAGCTCGACAGGGAACGTGCCAATTTCCCCAGTGTGCTGCAGCAATTGCACCAGTCTTTCGGCGCAGGCGTGGCCCCGCTCGAGCTGCCTATAGGTGAGGAGCACGACTTCCACGGGATCGCTGACCTGCTTTCGGACTCAGCCTTTGTTTACGAGCCCGGTAAATGCACCGCCTTGAAGGCACCGGTGCCCGACAACATGGCGGCCCAGGAGCACTCCGTGCGCGACGCCCTCGTCGAAGGCATCGTCGTCGCAGACGACGACCTCATGGCCCGCTACCTGGAGGGCGACGAAATCTCGGCAGACGAGCTGGCCAAGACACTGGCCCGCGGGGTCGTCTCCTCGCAGGTTTTTCCCGTGATCTGTGGCTCAGCCACAAAGTTTGTCGGCATCGACCGGCTGCTCGATTGCATATGCGACGTTGCCCCCTCCCCCCTCGAGCGCCCGCCCGCCCTGGTGCGCGCCCCCGGGGACGCTGGGGCTGGGCCCGTCGAAATCCCAGCCGACTCGGCCGGCCAACCCCTGGCGTGGGTTTTCAAGACCATCGCCGACCCTTACGTCGGGAAAATATCGCTTTTCAAGGTTGCCTCTGGCACATTGCGACCAGACATTGTGATGTTCAACCCGAGGTCGAAGGCCGAGGAACGTCTCCACGCGCTCTTCACGCTGCGCGGCAAAGAACAGCTCCCCCTCACCGAGGTGGTCGCGGGCGATATCGCAGCGGTGGCGAAGCTCGCCGCCACGAACACCGGCGATACCCTGACGCCCCGCAATATGCCTGTCAGGATGCTGCCGCCCGGTTCGGCCGGCGACTGGCTTGCCGACGCCGCTCTGCCGGTGCTGTCCATCGCGATCCACCCCAGGAGCAAGGCCGATGAGGACAAGCTGATGACCGCCCTCCACCGCCTTCAGGAAGAAGACCCAACGCTGGTCGTGCGCCGCGACGACGAGACCCACCAGACCGTGCTGTCCGGCACGGGTGAGGCCCATCTCGGCATCGCCATGGAGAGGCTCTCCCGCAAGTTCGGCGTCGGTGTGGAAAGTGAGGAGCTCATCATCCCCTATCGGGAGACCGTGAGCGCCACCGCCCAGGCCGAAGGCAAGTACAAGAAGCAGACCGGTGGCCACGGCCAGTTCGGCGTGGCGTTCCTACGGGTCGAGCCCATGGAGCGCGGAGCAGGGTTCGAGTTCGTCGACAACATCGTGGGTGGCGTGATCCCTCGCCAGTACATCCCCGCCGTGCAGAAAGGTGCCGAGGAAGCCATGGCGGACGGAGGTCACTTCGGCTGGCCGGTCGTGGATGTACGCGTTACGTGTTTCGACGGCAAGTACCATCCGGTCGACTCCTCTGAGATGTCGTTCAAGATGGCCGGCGCCCTTGGTCTCCGGGAGGCTCTCGCCAAGGCGGGGCCTGTCATGCTCGAGCCTCTCTCGTTGCTCGAAGTGACCGTCCCGAACGCCTACCAGGGCGACGTGTTGGGCGACCTCAATAGCCGTCGCGGGCGGGTCCAGGGCACTGAGACCGGCCAGCCGGGCGAGTCGATCATCATCGCGCTCGTCCCCACGGCCGAGCTCGCGCGCTATGCGATCGACCTGCGCAGCCTCACCGGTGGCCGGGGCCGCTTCAAGGCCCACCACGACCGCTACGAACTGATGCCGCCGAACCTCTGGGACAAGGTCAAACGCGAACGCGCCAACGTGGAGAAGTAGCGCCCGCACTGCTTAATTCCAGGCGCCCCGTTATGCCAGGACGACCGCCGGCTTCGCAAGGTCCGTCCCGTACGTCTGGTAGACCGCAAGGAGCTGGCCGTCCTCTGCCAGAACGGCCCAAGGCCCCGCCCCCGGCTCGGCCCCGCCCGCTGCGCGGAGCACGTCGGCTGGCAACACTTTCCCGTTGCGGACCGCTGCGGCCATCTCATGGCCGACCACGGCCCTGGCCATCCCAGGCAGCGCTGAGGCCGGCTCGAGAACTGCTTCGATGCTCGTTGGCGACGCCTCCAGTTGCTCCAGTGTGACCGCCCTTTCCACCGAGAAGTCCCCCACCGCCGTCCGGCGCAGGTTGCGCAAGTGGGCCCCCCCACCGAGAAGCGTCCCCAGGTCTGCGGCGAGGCTCCGGACGTAGGTCCCGGAACTGCATTCAACGTCTATAGCCAGGACCGGGCTCGGCCCCGCCGGGACGGCCCAGTCGACGTCAAAGCGCCGCACAGTTACCGGACGTGCGGCACGTTCCACCTCAACGCCTTCTCGGGCGAGTTCGTGAAGCCGCCTGCCGCCCACCTTCAAGGCGGAAACCATAGGAGGGACCTGGGTTATCTCCCCGGTCAAGCGCGCCGCAGCTGAACGCGCCTCGTCGAGGGTGACTGCGCGCATGTCCCAGGTGCCCTTTACCTGTCCCCCTGCATCGAGGGTGGTGGTGGCAACGCCGAGCACCACCTGGCCCGTGTAGTGCTTGGGGAGGCCGGTCAGCCACTGGAGCAGCCTCGTCGCCCGCCCGAGCCCGACCAGCAACACCCCCGTCGCGTCGGGGTCGAGCGTCCCGGCGTGGCCCACCTTCCGTTGCCCGAAGATGCGCCGGCAGCGGGCGACGACGTCGTGACTGGTGCAGCCGGTCGGCTTGTCGATGACAACGAGCCCGTCGACTTGGCTCACACCGGCGGCTCTTGCTCGCCAGCTGGGCCCCGAGCCTCGTCTTCCAACTGGATAGCTCGGAGGATCTCCTCGACCTTCGTCCCAGCGACAATTGCCGGGTCTGCAGCGAAGCTCAGCTGAGGCGTCCGCTTCAGCTTCGCCTGGCGGGCCACCGCCTTCTGAAGGCGAGGGCGCGCCTCGCCAAGAGCAGCGAGGGCGGCATCCGGTAACGACGCCAGGAGGACTTTGGCATGGCGAAGGTCGGGTTCACAGGCGACCGCGGTCACCGTCACCAGTTCGAGCCGACTGTCCGCGGCTGCGACGAGCTCGATCTCCTCGGCCAGCACTTCGCGCAGCAGCTCGTTCACCCGAGCCATGCGCGGGTATCGCCGCTGGGTCGGCCACGAGGGCCGGCGGCGTTGACGGCTCATCAGGGCCCCCACCAGTGGCGCTCGCAAGTGACGACCTCCACCTCAGGGAACGACCACACGAAGCGCTCCACCGAGTCCAGCACCTCGGCCACATGGCGTGGACTGGAGGCCACGGCTGCGAAGGCAAGCTCGGCCGCCTGCCAGAGGTCTTGCTTGCCGACCTCTGCCGCGGCGACGCCGAAACGGTGCCGCGATCCCTCGACTATCGGTTTCACCACAGCCCGCTTGTCCTTCAACGAGCGCACCTGCGGCAAGTGCAGCTCGACGCTCAGCGCTGCGGCGTGCATCAGCTCAGGTTCGGGGGATCTCCCGCTCCTCGTAGGTCTCGACGATGTCGCCCGCACGCAGGTCCTGGTTGTTCGACAGGCCAATGCCGCACTCGAAACCCTCGTGGACCTCACGAACGTCCTCCTTGAAGCGTCGCAACGAGGTGATCGCGCCCTTCCAGATGATGACCCCGTCACGAAGGAACCGAACCTTGGAACCGCGTGTGATCACACCGCTGCGGACGTAACAGCCGGCGACGGCGCCGATCTTGGGGACGCGGAAGATCTCGCGCACCTCAGCCTCGCCGGTCAGCACCTCTTCGTACTCGGGGGCGAGCATGCCGACCATTGCAGCCTGGATGTCCTCGATCAATTTGTAGATGATCTCATAGGTCCGAATTTCGACACCCTGGGCCACGGCCATCGAGCGGGCTTCGCGGCCCGGCCTGACGTTGAACCCGATGATGGTGGCGTTGGACGCTGCGGCAAGGGCGACGTCGTTCTCGGTGATCCCGCCCACGGCCCGGTGAACGAAGGCCAACTTGACGTCCTCGCGTTCGAGCTTGCGCAGGCTCTCGGTGACCGCTTCCAGGGAGCCCTGGACGTCTGCCTTGACGACGAGGTTGAGAGTTGCAGCCTCGCCGCGCTGGATCTGCTCGAAAATGTCCTCGAGCTTTGCTCCTCCGCTGGTCGCAGATGCGCTCCGGCGCAGGTCGGCACTGCGGAAGCGCAGTTCGCGCTGTTCGGCGACGTCACGTGCCGTCCGGCCGCTGGCCACACCTCTCAGCTCGTCGCCCGCGGCAGGCAACGAGTCGAAGCCGAGCACCTGGGCGGGGAACGACGGCGGGGCCTCTTTGATGTTGTCGCCCTTGTCGTCGATCAGGGCCTTGACACGGCCCCACGCGGCGCCAGCGACGACGTGGTCGCCCACCCGCAGAGTGCCGTTCAGGACGATGACGGTGGCCACCGGGCCCTTCCCTGGGTCCAGATTGGCTTCCAGCACGATGCCGCGAGGGCGGGCTTCGGGGTTCGCCCGCAGCTCCTCGACCTCCGCCACGACCATCAACTGCTCCAGCAGGTCGTCGACACCAAGGTTTTGCTGGGCTGACACCTCGACCATGATCGTGTCGCCACCCCACTTCTCAGGGACCAGGCCCAGCTCAGATAGCTGCTGCATGACCCGCTCGGGGTTCGCGTCCGCGCGGTCGATCTTGTTGATAGCCACGATGATCGGCACATCTGCTGCCTTGGCGTGGTTCAGGGCCTCGATGGTCTGCGGCATGACCCCGTCGTCAGCGGCCACCACGAGCACGACGATGTCTGTGACCTCGGCGCCTCGTGCGCGCATAGCGGTGAACGCCTCGTGGCCGGGCGTATCTATGAACGTTATGACGGGCCCGGTTGCCGTCACGACCTGATAGGCACCGATGTGCTGGGTGATGCCGCCGGTCTCGCCGGAAGCTACGTCAGATTCACGGATGCGGTCGAGGAGGGTCGTCTTGCCATGGTCGACGTGGCCCATGACGGTAACGACCGGCGGCCGCGGGCGAAGGAGCTCTTCTTGGTCGTCGTCGTCGTCTTGCTCGCCGAAGTAGCGAGCCTGAAGCTCCGCCTCTTTTTGTTCACCGGCATCGACGAGCCGGACTGTAGCGCCGATCTCGGCGGCAAAAAGCTCGATCATGTCGTCCGAAAGAGACATCGTGGCCGTCACCATCTCGCCCTGCGTCAGCAGGAAACGCACGACGTCTGCTGCGCTACGGTTCAGGCGCGGCGCCAGCTCTTGGGCTGTGGCACCCCGTTCCACGATGACTTCGCCCTCAGGCACGGGGGCGTGAGAAGCCACATATGTCGACGGCGCCTGAGCCTGGAGCTCCTCACGGTTAGCGCGTGAGCGCCTCCGCCTGCTCGGGCTGCGACCGCCGCCGCGTCCGCCTGGGCCTCCCCCCGGACCACCACCTGGACGCCCGCCACCTCGCGCCGGCGCACCCGCGCCCGGCGCTCCGCGGTAGGGCGAACTGCCCGGAGGGGCAGCGCGGTAGGTCGCGTCGGGGCCGCGAGAAAGCGGCCCGCCGGTGCGGGGCCCGCCGAGCGGCCGCGGGCCACCTGGCCGCATCCCGGGAGCACCCGAACGGCTTGCGGGGCCGCCCGCACTTCCAGGGGGGCCGGAACGCTGGCCGGGGCCAGCACCAAAGCTCGGCCGCGGACCTCCGGTGCTACCCGGGGAGCCGGGGCGCGACATCGGTCCGCCAGGCCCGGGCGGGCCGCTGCGAGGGGCCACCGGGCGACCGCCAGGTGCAGGCGGGCGACCTTGCCCCGGCCTTTCTCCCGGCCGGCCAGGGGCGCCGCCCGGTACGAAGGGTGCGCCACCGGAGCGAGCGTACGGACCGGCACCAGGGCGCGCTTGGCCACCTTGACCTGGAGCAGAGGGGCGCTGACCCTGTTGCCAGTTGGGGTCCCCCCCAGGACTGCCCGGGGCGGGCCGCGCGGGAGGCGGGATCGGTTTGCCGGTCATCGGCGACAGGGGGCCGCGGAAGCCGGGAGGTGGTGGGATCGGTTTGCCGGTCATCGGCGAGACAGCGGCACCGCGGCTTTGCGGGCCTTGCGCTTGAGCGGGCCCATGACCAGACGCCTGGCCGGGCCTTGCCTGCGCGGGTTGCCCGCCGGGGGCTGCCCTCCCTTGCGGCGAGAGAGGCGTAGTGTGCGCCGCGCCCGGTGTTACGAGTGGCGAACCCGGATCTGACGGAGCGTCGACCCTGGATTGCGGCGCAGCCGGCACGCTATGGCTGCCGGGGGCTGTGTGGGCGGCTGCGCCAGCGTGCGCGTGAGCGGTGGCACCGGCGGCAGACCCTGGGGCCTCGCCCGGGGGTGCCGAAGGCCCTGACCCTGATGCTCTCAGGCCGGGGGGTGCCGTCACTGGCCGAGCGTGGGTTGGCGCCGCGGCAGCAGGCGCGGTTGCACCAGGAGCCGAAGGCACTAACCCTGAACCTGGTGCGGAGACGTGGACATCAGCTGGCAGGCGCGATGCCGTCGCCGCCGTAGCTGGAGCAGGCCTGCGCGGTGTTTGGCCCGCATCATGCAGGCCAGGTGCTTCACCGGGGACAAGCACGCCGGGAGGGGGCGCCGTGGCTACACCACCTTCGGAGCGAGCGACCTGGTGGGATCTCCCGGAGGGAGCGTCGAGCGTATCTCGCGCCATAGTCCCGGTAGACCTGGCGGCCGGTGCCACCGACGGGCTCACCTCGGGCGTCGCAGTTTGTGGCTCCGGGGGTTGATGGGAGCGCTTCAGGCCCTCACGTTCCGCCTTGCGGCGCACTCGATCAGCTTGCGCGTCCTCGATGCTGGAGGAATGGCTCGAAACGCCGATCCCCATCGCCAAGCAGAGATCCAGCCCTTCCTTGTTGGTTAGGCCAAGCTCGCGTGCCAGCTCGTAAACCCGGATCTTTTTGGCCAAGTTGCTCGTCAGTCCTTTTCTTCGTGTCCTTTGGGACGCCCTTCGGAAGCGGCGCCGTTCGTTCCTTCTATCCTCGCATGTTCCGAGGCCATCGCGAGCAGCACCTCTACGTCTGTTCTGCTGACCTCGGCGCGCAACGCCCGACCGAAGGCACCGCGACGTACAGCCTTTTCGATGCACTCGGGTTGGGCCAGCTCGGGCTCTCCCAGCTTGCAAAGCCAGGCACCACGTCCCGGGCCTTTACGGTCGACGACCAGCCGTCCGTTGGCGCCCAAAACAACTCGGACCAGTGTACCGGTGGCGGTGCGGGCGCGGCACCCGATGCAGGTCCGGACCGGGGACGGCGTCTACCCCGCTCCTTCCACGGCGCTGGCCGCGCCGTCCGCCCCCTCTTGGCTGTTGCTTTCAGCTTCGCTCGACGCGGCCGCCGGCACAACGGCTGGGACATCCCCTCCCAGCTCCGATGTGCTCTCGGCCGCGTCATCCAGGACCGTGCCAGCTACGACCGTGCCAGCTACGACCGTGCCGGCATCGTTGGCTAGGTCGACATCGAATTCCACTTCGGGTGCACCGTTCCCGCCCGCGGTCGTGGCCTCCCATTCCTCAGCGGAGAGCGCTTCACCGCCGCCAGCTGGCTGCCAGACCATTTCGCCGGCCTCGTTTTGCACCCACTCGCCCTCGGCCCACTCCTGAGCGGCGTAGGCCTCCTCTTCGGCGAGCTGGCTCTCGCTCTTGATGTCGATGCGCCAACCCGTCAGCCGGGCGGCAAGCCGCGCGTTTTGGCCCTCCTTGCCGATGGCCAAGGACAGCTGGTAATCGTTCACTATCACAGTGGCCGTCCCCGACTCCTCGTCCAGGATGACATCTTTGACCTTCGCTGGCTGTAGAGCTCGCATAACGAACTCGCGCGAGTCATCGGAGTAAGGGACGATGTCCACCTTCTCGCCGCGGAGCTCGGTGGTCACCATGCGGACACGAGCTCCCCGAGCACCGACGCACGCACCAACTGGATCCACGTTGGGGTCGTTGGACCACACAGCGATCTTGGTCCGGTGACCCGGCTCCCGCGCAGCGGCCTTGATTTCTACGATGCCGTTCGCGATCTCCGGCACTTCGAGTTCGAACAGGCGCTTGATGAGCCCCGGGTGGGTTCGGGAAACGACGATCTGTGGGCCCTTGCTCGTCTTGCGGACTTCGACGATGTAGGCCTTGAGCCTCGCGTTGTGCTCGTAGTGCTCGAAGGGCACCTGCTCGGCCTGCGGCAAAAGTGCCTCGACCTTGCCCAGGTCCAAAAGCGTGTAACGGTTGTCGCTCTGCTGGATGATCCCGGTAACGATGTCGCCTTCCCGGCCGGCGTACTCTTCGTACTTGAGGTCGCGCTCGGCTTCACGGATCCGCTGGAAAATCACCTGTTTAGCGGTCTGTGCCGCTATCCGGCCGAAGTCCTTGGGGGTGTCGTCCCACTCCCTGATGACAGCGCCTTCTTCGTCGAGTTCCTGGCCATAGACCCGGATCTCGCCGGAATCCGCCTCGATGGTGACCACGGCTTCCTCTGCGGCGCCCGGCATCCGCTTGTAGGCGGCAACGAGCGCGTTGGCGAGCGCGTCGAGCAGTACATCGACGCTGATGCCCTTGTCTTTGGCTATCTGTTGCAAAGCATCGAGAAAAGCGAGGTTATCTTTCATACAGCCTCCCCGGAGGCCTCCGCCATCGGTCCGTTGTCGGGAGCGCCAACTGGCGTCTCAACCTTTGCCGCCCTTTTGCGGCTAGGGACGGTCTTGGCGCCCTTCGGAGGCGGGCCCCATGTGAAGACCGTGTTCGCACGCTCGATAGAACCGAAGGGAATGTGCACCTCGGCCGCCTCACCGGTCGCGGGATCGGTCAGGACGGTAACTTCGTCGGCTGTCGCTTCCTTTAGGGTGCCCCGGACTCTGCGAGCGCCGTTGACGGCCTCCGTCGTCTTGATGACGACATCCTGGCCAAGGTAACGGGCGAAGTGCCCCGGGTAACGCAGCCGGCGCTCGAGGCCCGGGCTGGACACCTCGAGCATGTACCTGCCCGCCGGGGCGAGGTCCTCGCGCTGGTCCAAGATGGCGGACACCGCTGAGGTCAGTTGAGCAATCGAGTCGAGGTCGACACCGCCAGGGCGCTCCACCAAGACGCGCAAGGTGGCACCGGAGCGCTCCACGTCCCAGATCTCCAGCCCAGCGGTCTGTACCGCCGGCGTCAATGCCTCAGTGATCTGCTCTTCGGCGCCCATCTCACCTCCAGTTCGCTCAAGGTTCCTCATACAAAAGCGTGGGCATTCCTGCCAGGCAGGCAAGCCCACGCCCAACATCACCCCTTGGTGACAACGAGCATTATAGCCCAGGTAGGTCCCACTACACCCTGGGCGTTCATCTTGCCGCGGTCGCCGGGCCGCCGTCCCCCGGCCACCGTGGCCCGCTCTGGCCGACCCTTCTAGCTGCTCACTTCCAGCGAAAGTAAACGAACACCCGCCCGAAATTGTCCGAGTCCTTTTCGATCCGGTGGTACAGCGGGCGGATGTCTTTTTGGTCGAGGAAACGGAGCACTCGCTTCTTCAGCTGCCCGGAGCCCTTACCGGGGATGATCTCCACCGAAGCGGCCTTGATGCGCACAGCCTCGTCGATCACCTCGCGTAGGGCGTGGTCGATCTGGTCGCCCCGGTTGTAGATGTCGTGCAGGTCCAGCTTGAGCTTGCTCACGACCCCGGCACTCTCAAGACCCTGCCACTCCCACGACCCGGAGGCTAGGGCGTCAGTGCACCGTCGCGCGGCTCGGCGTAGCTGGCAACCAGTTCTGCGCCGAGCCGTGCAAGTTGCTCACGCGCCTCTGCAGGCCCCACGACCTCGACGTAGCGGCCAAACCCAGCTAGCTGCGCCACGATCATGTCGGTGCGGTGGCCGCCTATCCGCAGCAGGGCGCGCCCATCTGCTTGGACCTCTTCTATAACGGCGCGACGCTCGAATATCCAGCGCAGCGCTTCGACAACATCCGGCTGGGCCAGGACCGAGACCTCGGCCGGGCTTCGCAGCTGGTCTACCCGGTGGACGACGTCGTCCCACGCCCGCGCGAGGTCGAAGCCCTCGGGACGCTCTGCGGGTTTGCCGGTCTGCTCGAGGGAGCTCACCCGGCCGACGCGGAACGTCCTCAAACCATCTTCCGTCCCTGCGAGCAGGTACCAGGTGGTCCCTTTCAGGACCAGGCCGAGCGGGCTAACGGTGCGCACGCTCGGCTTGCCCTGGCGATCGGCGTAGCCGAGGCGCAGCTCTCGACCGTCGGCGGTCGCTGCTTGGAGCGCCTCGAGGAACTCCGGGCGACGCACCGTGCGCGTCTCTCCCCATCTTCCGGCATCGATCACCACCGAACCAGCCGCCCCTTCCGCGCTCGCGCGGAACGGCTCGGGCAACGCTCTGACTAGCTTTCGCAGCGCCGCTTTCAGTTCGGGTGTAGCTGCAGAGGCGGGCCCCGCTACCAGGAACAGGGCGCGCGCCTCCTGCGCCGTCAGGCCCGATAGGTCCGTCCTGGCGCCACCTAGCAGCCGCCAGCCTCCCGCCCGGCCTCGCTCGGAGTAAACGGGCAGCCCAGCCATGCTCAGGGCTTCCAGGTCGCGCCTAGCCGTCCGCTCCGATACCTCGAGTTCTTCGGCAGCCTCGGCGGCGGTCACTCGCTTGCGCTGTTGCAACAGCAATAGAAGGGCCACGAGGCGGTCGGCACGCATATCTACCGATCCCATCTTCGCGTGAAATTAGGACAGGGGATGGCCAGTTAAGGACTGCAAAGTAGCTCCTGTAGCGCTACCACTACCACCACGCCCGTCCAGTCAGCCTCGGCTGCGCGCACAAAGGAGCCCCAACTTGCCCGGATTCC
>DATKHZ010000094.1:0-4222 GCA_035509995.1 Acidimicrobiales bacterium
TCGGCGCAGCGCTGGAGGGTGAGGACAAGTTGCGAGCTCTCCTAGTTGGATGGCGCGACCACCTTAAGGACCCGACGGTCGAGATGATCATCTCCTCGCTCCAGACGTTGCTGCCGGACGTCGACCGCGCCGCGCTGACCGACGAGTTCGGTGAGGACATGGTTGCCAACTTCCGGGAGGCCCTGAGGAACGGAGTGGACGGGTGGGTAGACGACGACCTGGCGTTCACCCGGCCTTGGGGGTTCGACCTCAAAGAGATCTCGGTCCCTACCGCGGTCTGGCAAGGTTCGGCCGACCTCATGGTGCCGTTTGCGCACGGCAAGTGGTTTGCGGCACACCTCCCGGGCGCGACGATGCACCTCGAACAGGGAGAGGGCCATCTTTCGGTCGGGATCGGGGCACTCGGCCCGATGCTCGACGAGCTCCTCCGCGCCGGCAAACGGTAGCGGCCGCCCGCTCCCTCCGGCAAACGGTAGCGGCCACCCGCCCCTCCGGGCGCGGCTTCGGGGGACCTTGGCGAGCCGTTCACTGCGCTCGCAAGAGCTCCTTGGGCTTGGACTGCGTTGCAACTAATGCTGGCCCGATTGCGATGAGGTTGACGACAACGACTACACCCGCAAGAAGTGCGACAAGGAACCAGATCGGTACGACTGAGACGGGCACGGCTCCCAGGTTGTTGGCGAACGCGCTCCACACCGCCCGCCCGATCACTATTCCCAGCGGGGCGCCGACGATTATCCCTATACCTGCCAGCGTCGTCGCCTGCCAGGCCACGATGGAACCGACCTGGCTGTCGACAAAACCGAGCACTTTCAGCAGGCCGATCTCTCGACGGCGGCGCGCAACGCTTACAACCAACATATGAGCCAAAGTCGCGGCGCCGAAGGCTCCCAAGATGATGCCGAAAATGAGCGGGAAGTCGACTGCTTCGCCAAAATTAACCAGTGATATCGGAGTGGAAGGAGGTGCTGAAATTGATTGGTAGTTCTTGAGGTACCGGTTTACGTCAAGCTGGCCGAGCGGGCCCGGCACGACGCTCACCATGAGCGCTCCACCACCAGAGTTGAGGCTTTGATTGAGCTTCTTGAGACAAAGCGTGTGAAGTCGGTTCGGAGGGCATTCTGCAGCGAGGAACCCGGCAACGCTGAGCAGAGCACCGTTGCCAAGGCTGACCGATCCGGCGAGCATCACCGGGAACGAGACCTCCGAGACCACCCGCAAGCGCGCAGCTCCGAACCTCGTTGCGAAATCAACAACAGAGCCCAGGTGGGCGCCCGTCTGGCGCATTGTCGTAGCGCCGAGGCCGATCTGGCCGACGCCTGTGGGAAGGTGGCCGCTGACGGCCGAAAACAGGAGCTGGCCCCGAACGGCGGTCCCCACGACGACCCCCTCCGGCACGTTGTCGATGGCGGTAAAGCCGGCGTTGCCTTGGGTGATGCCGGAGACCAGCTTGTCGCTCAGGAGCCGCTTGAGGAGCGCGGGTTCCCACCCGCTGTTCCCCTGGTTGATGGGGAAGTTCAGCTGGAAGTCGTCGCCGTACAACCTGGGCGTGGCGGTGAGGTGGGAAAGGCTGGCGCCGAACACCGTCGTCCCGCAAAGGGCGATCACCGCGAGCACCGTCCCGAGGAGGGCGCTCCGCACTGGTATGGGTGCGCCGCCGCTCCGGCTCCCCAGGGCGTGGCTGACGCCGATGACGGCGCTCGCAGGAGCGCCCGCCGCAGCGAGCCGGGCAACCGTCACCGAGGGGCGAGAGGCGCTCTCCGGGTCGCCCGACCACAGGTTGCGCGAGGCGCGCACAGCGGGCCATATCCCGAGTGCCAACACGGCCAGGACCGTAATGAGAGCGCCCAACGGTAGGACGAGGACGTCAAAATGGACGCCGGTCGAGACCTCGGCGGTACGGGCTTCCCCGAGCGGCGCGAGAGCGGAGAGAGCCGTGGCCAGGCCAACGGCGCCAGCGGCACCTATCAGCCCGACGGCGAGGGCGCGGGCCAAGCCGAGGCTCACCAGCAGACGGCGGTCGGCGCCGATCGCCGCCATGGTGGGGAAGTCCTCCTTTTCGACGTTGCTCTGCCGGAACAGCGCCTGGCCTATGACCGCCAGGCCGACCAAGGCCGCCAGGGCAGCCAGCACCCACCACCCCACCGCTTGAGGATGGATAGACGCGTCGACGGACGCCCCCACGGCGTCCAAACTGGAGGCGCCCTTGTAGTTCGGTACTCCCTTTGCGGCCTGAGCTTCAGTGTCGAAACGATTGATGTCGGCGGCGCCGCGCCGCAAGCGCACGTAGTACGTATAGCCGGGCGGGGTCCGCGGGACCAGGCTGCGCGCGAGCGCCTGGGTACCCCACAGGTCGTAAGCCGGCCCAGACCCGGCGGGGAACTCGACCTCGCTGGCTTCGAACCCGACCACGTGGAAGGCGATCGTCGGGCCTTCGGGCTTGGGCTGCACGCCCAGGGCGTTGTTGTAAGCCGACGTTTGAGACGTCGAGTAGAAGGGCACCCGGATCACGCTCCCCAGGTGGACGCCATCGTCCTGCTGGAGGGCGAACGAAGCCAGGACCTGGTCAGGAGCCGACGGGTCAGGGAAATGGCCGGCGAGGAGCTTGAAAGGAGCCAGCCCGTTTGGCCCTGCGACGACCACCTCGAAATACGAGTTGTTGATCTGATGGGGGCAGGCGCACGCCGGTTGACCGGTGTCCTGCAGCTCGATCAGCTCCGTGGACGAGACGACCGCGGGGAACATCTTGGAGAGCGTGGGCAACGGTTGGTTGCCGTAGACGGCGGCATCAAAGCCGTGCGCTGCCAGAAAGCTTGGGAAAGCGGAAGCGGTGCGGCGCCCGGCGGCCGCAGCGGACAGGACCAACCCGCCGACAAGCGCTATCAGCGCGGCCATTACCAACCACGAACGCCAACGCCGGCGGAGTTCCGCCGCAAAGACCATGCCCAGAGCTCCCAAGGCGACCTCCTTACCGAAGCCGGGCTCCTCAGCGAAGTCTCGCTCAGCGGGAGGTGCCGGCCAAGGTAGTCAGCCTGCGTTACGGGCTCGTGGTGGCACCACGCCTTGGCCCCCTGGCCACGACCCCAGGGCTACGTGCCAATCAAGTCTTATTCGCTGTCAAGTCGATGACTGTCCCGCCAGAGGCAGCCTCGACCGGGATTGCGGCGTCCCCGTAAAGCGATGCGATCGTGTCGATTTGCTCGTCCGTGCGCCAAGGGTCGTGGTGGAAAAGGACAAGACGTTTTACCCCCGCCCTCTTGGCCAAGTTGAGGGCGTACCCAGGGGACGAATGGCCGAAATAGCCCCGGGCGGGTAGCTCCTCGTCGGTGTACTGGGCGTCGTGGAACAAGATGTCGCAGCCGCTGACAAGTCGCATCGCCGCCTCGTGGTACTCGCCCAGCCCATCTGGCCCCGGGCCGAGACCGGTCGGGCAGTGGTCAGATATGTAGGCCAGCGTCACTCGCCCGTCGGAGATCCGGTAACCGAACGTTCGGCCGCCCTTGTGAGGTACCTCGAGGGCGAGCACGCTGAAACCCTCGATCTCGTATGTCCCCGGTTCGAGCGATCGGAAGTCCCAATTACCACGCAGCTCCAATGGCGTTATAGGGAAATGCGGCGGCGACATCGCCCTGGAGAGCACTGACACGAGATCGGTCCCGGCACTTCCATCGCCTTGCGCCGGAGCATAAACAGTCACCATCGACCCCGGCATGTCGCCTGACGAAAAGAACGGCAACCCCTGTGTGTGGTCCCAATGCAGATGCCCGATCACTATTGAACCCTTGAAGGGCTGCCCCCCCACCAAGGCGCTGACGTCTCGTACCCCGGTGCCGGCGTCAACGATCAGGCTTGGCAGTTCCCCGTCATGGGCGAGGGCCAGGCAAGACGTGTGCCCGCCGTATCGTACGAAACCGACCCCTGGGGCTGGGGTCGACCCTCTGGTCCCCAAGACGTTGATCCGCATCGAGCCATTCTGACAGGGCTATGGGACCAGGATGATCTTGCCGTGCGTATGGCCCGAGGCCAACGCCTTGTGAGCCTCGGTCGCCTGGGCAAGGGGGTACGTGGCTGCGACGAGGACACGCACTTTGCCTTCGCCCACCAGCCGGAGGAGCTCCAAAGCGGCGGCCGCACGTCCCTCCGGGCCGGGGTCGGTGACGACGTTGATGCCTAGTTCAGATCCTCGTTTCTGCGCAGCGATAGTCGCGATCCGCTCGCGATC
>DATKHZ010000095.1:0-5307 GCA_035509995.1 Acidimicrobiales bacterium
TGCACGTCCCGCCGTTTACCGCGCTCGACTCTACGGCAGCAAGGAAGGTTCGGGCCCGTAAAACCATCGGCGGAGCTGGGCTCAGGGCCAGCGCCGGCGACGATGGCTCGCACGAAACGGGCGACTCCCGTCGGTGAGCCTGTGGTCGCAGCGGTGCGCCAGTATCGAATGGATTCGAACATCGGCACGATTGTAACAGGGAAGCGAACACGCCGTGCGGCACATTGCCGGCGCGCTTGGGATGGGTTGAGCGGTGGGCGTCAGGCCGAAAGGTCCGATCGGTGCTGTGCGGCGCTTCCGGTGATCAGATGAGGTTCAGACGGGCTGCCATTTGGGGCATTTCCGCCATAGGCATCGCCGCCACGAGGAACATGGACTCGCTACCGGCTACCCGGTTAACCCCGTACATGGATAATCGGCCTTTGGTGGCCATCCATGCTCGCGATGAGGAACCGGTAAGCAGGTGCGACGTTGGAGGGACGGGGAACGGCCGTGCGGAGATTGCCACAATCTCCTCGGTACCCTCAAGCTGGTAGGCACGCACCACCAGGCGCTGGCCACCGATGACGAGGTGCTCCCCGGCCCGAAGAGCCGAAGTCGGTGCCGAGCCTGGGGTCATCATCGCGACGACGGCAGCAACCTGCGCAGGGTCGGGCGACGCCGACCGGGAGGCGGCGAGCCAACCGAAGCTGCCGGCAGCCACCACCACGAGCAGGCAGGCTGCTGCCAATAGGCGCAGGCGAGGAGCGACGTCCCTGCGCAGGAGCGACGGAACCCTGCCCCTGCCTACTACTGCCGGTCGCCCAGCGGCTTCGGTGGCGGCGAGAGCGACCGACAGGGCAACTCGGCCCTGGAGCCCGGCCGGAGCGGGCTGGCGCAGTTGCTCGAGCGCGAAGCGGGCGGCGCGGTCCGCCTGGACGGCTCGCCAGCACTGCTCACACCTGAGAAGGTGCTCGTCGAAGCGCCGCTCTTCTTCTGGGGAGAGCTCGCCGGCGAGGAAGGCGAGGATCGGCTGCTCAGGACACGTCACGGTTGATATCCTCCTCGACCAGCAACGACGCGAGGCGCTGGCGACCCCGGAACACGCGTGAAAGCACAGTGTTGCGGGGGCAGCCGAGCATCTCGGCCACCTCCGAGGCGCTGTGGCCCGCCAGGTCCATGAGCACTATCGCCAGCCGTTGCTCCTCGGGAACCTTGGCGAGGGCTCTAGAGACCGATGCCCGGTCGATGTTCGCCAGCGCCTCTTCCGGCACCCTCACCTCATGAGCTTCTGGCTCGTAGGGTTCGGGTAGGGGGGCCTCGACGACGCGGCGCGCTCGGCGCCTCCCTTCGCTGCGGGCCAGGT
Source organism: Acidimicrobiales bacterium (assembly GCA_035509995.1). Taxonomy (GTDB): domain Bacteria; phylum Actinomycetota; class Acidimicrobiia; order Acidimicrobiales; family Palsa-688; genus Fen-671. The sequence goes on from DATKHZ010000095.1 coordinate 1,346, forward strand.
TGAGGCAGATCGTCACGAGCCACGCTTTGGTGCTCGGCCCTCGGTGGCCGGCGAACGCCGCGAAAGCCCGCAAGTAAGTCTCTTGGACCAGATCTTCGGCGCGGTGATGGTCCCTACTTGTATGCCGTGCCACCCGGTAGACAGCGTCGAGGTGCGGCATGGCTGCATCGAGGAAGGCTCGCTCGTGGTCGTCCATCTGCCTCGTTTCGATCGTATTGGCCCCCCGCACCCAGCTCCATCTATTAGAGACGCCGTGCCCGGCAAAATGATTCCGAGGCGTGACTGTCGCCCCTCCGCGCTGCGTGTAGCCACCGAGCGCTGACGAGGGCACAGCCTGGTCCGAAGATGCAAAGGCCGGGAGGACGTGATGCTCCCGGCCATTTGCCGATAGTCGACTTGCTGGTTAGTTGACGACGATGCCTGCAGGCGTCGCGCCGGCGGGGAGCAATGTCGGGGAGCTGGGCAGCTCGGTGAGGTTGCCACCGTCCACGTCGAAGGCACCCACGGCGCCGGCCTTGCTCTCGTCGACATAGAGCGTCCGGCCATCCGGGCTCAGGCGGGCGTCAACTGCGCCAAGCCCACCGGTGCCACTGACCGGCGTGCTGCCGAGCAGCGTCAACGTGCCGTTAGGTGCGATCCAGTAACGGGAAATGTCACCCGACGCGGTGTTCACCGTGAAGAGGAACTGGCCGTCGTGGCTTATCTCGACCCAGCACGGGGCGGTCTGGCCGTCGGCGAACGGAGAAGCCCCGATCGACGACAGAGCCCCGTCCCAGGCCACGTTGAAGGCCGAGACAGTGCCTGTGCCGGCACCGACGTTGTGGGCGTTGGAGACAAACAGCTGGAACGGGTTGGTCGGGCGGAACTCACTGCCGAAAGGCCCGAGCCCCTGCGCGGCGAGGGGCGACCCCGGAGCGGCGGTCAACAGCCCGTTGAAGCCTACGGAGAAGCTCTCGATCTGTGAGGTGCCAGCGAGGTTGCCGACGAGGGTGTTGCCGATCGAGTTGAACAGCACGTCGTCGGGCTGGGAGCCGTTGGGCAGGGCCGTGGTCGAACCGGGCAGGGGCACTGTCGAACCGGGGAGCGGCTGGAGCTGTCCCCAGGGAGAGAGGGTGAACCCGGTGAAGTTCGGGTCGACGGCGCCAGCGTTGGCAACGTACACAAGGCCGCCGTGGACCGCGATACTGACGGGCGTCGGGCCGTCGGAGGAGACTACGCCGTCGGGGAGGAGCTGGAGGCTGCCGTCCCAACCGACCCGCAGGACCGAGATCTGGTTACTGCCCGCATCTACCGCGAGCAAGTAGCGGCCGTCCCTAGTGAGCTGCAGCGCGCCCTGGGAGGCCAGGCCGGCGCCTGTCCCTGCACCACCGGCCGGGAAAGGCGACCCCGGCTCTGGCGATAGCGACCCGTCGGCGTGGCGGTCGAACGCCCCGATCGTGTTCGCTCCCGCAGTGTTGTCGTCGAGGTAAACATGGCCGACCACCGGAGAAAAACGAGTCGGCACGTTCGGGGGCACTCCGGTTGCGCTAGCAGAGCCGGTGCCGACGGTGCCGAGGATACCGGCAGTGCCGAGCGTGGCGACGCCAAGCGCAAGGCGCGCGGCCCAGTTGGTGTTCTTTCGCATCGTATTCGTAACCTCCGCAAGTTTGGGGGGGGAAGTGAGGAACGAGGTGTCCAACCCCCACGTGATGGAGACGCCGGGCGGAGCAAAATGATTGCAAGTGCCGGCGAGGCGCGGGCTCGCGCGCTGAACGTCGGAGCGCCAGGGGCGGCGTTCGGGAAGCTCATAGGCCCCTTTCTCCGTTAGGCTCCGCCCATGATCACCTCGGTCCACGCTCTGGTTTACGCTGACGACGCGGAGGCGGCACGGGACTTCTTCCGCGACGTCCTCGGGTGGCCTTATGTGGATGTCCATGATGGTTGGTTGATCTTCAAGGCGGGGCCGTCGGAGCTCGCCATCCACCCGACCTCGGGCACCCATGTGGGCGAGAACTGGAAGATCGAGCAGCACCACGAGATCACGCTGATGTGCGACGACATTGAGCGAACGGTTGCAGAGTTGACGGCGAAGGGGGCGGTGTTCACCCGCGAGATCCGCCAGCAGGGCTTTGGGATGACCACGATGGTCCAGGTCCCTGGAGCCGGTGAGATGATGATCTACCAGCCCCGCCACGCCGTAGCCCACAACCTCTGACGCGAGAACCGGGCCGAGGGAGTGCGCGCCGAAGATCCCGACAGTTTTCCCGACGAGGCAGTTTTCCCGTCGACTGGTGCAATTAGCTTCGGAAAACAACTAAAACTGCGAGTGGGCGATGGGCGAGTGGCCTCTGCGCGGCTCGCGGCGGCTGGCGAAGTAGCTACGTAGCTAATTGGGCTAAATGGCCGGCTAGAGCTCGCCCATCGCCTTTTGCTGACCGCTCGGCCATCTCCTCGTCGGGCACGTCTTCGATGTGGCTCGCGATGCGCCAACGATGACCGAACGGGTCGACGAAAGCGCCCACGCGGTCCCCGTAGAACTGGTCTTCCACCGGTCGCAGCTTCGTGGCACCCTCGGCGATCGCCCGTCTGAAGACGTCGTCCACGTCTTCGACGTAAAGCGATAGCGTCACCGGCGTCCCGCCGACCGACTTCGGGCTCGTGGTGCCGGACTCGGGGGACTCGTCGTTGAGCATGAGGACGGAATCGCCGAAAGCGAGCTCAGCGTGCGCTACCTTGCCGCCCGGAGCTTCCATGCGCATCCGCTCCGTCGCCCCCAAGACGCTGCAATAAAAGGCGATTGCCGCGTTGCCGTCGTGCACCGCCAGCGACGGGCTCAAGCGTGGGTAGCCATCAGGGACAGGTTTTACCTTGGCCATCGCGTGCCTCCTCGGACGTTCTTTGGGGCTTTTCGGGTGGAGCCTACCCTCGCTCGATGGTCAACTGGCCCGTCCGGATCCGACCGTACGGCGGTATTACGTCTTACTCGTATCCCTGCGGTAGGCGATCATTGCGAGCCTGCCCAGCGCGAGCGTCCACACGGCGAGGACTTCCCAGCCCTCCGCGGGCCAAGAGACGTGTGTGAGGCCCGCTCGGCCAGCCTGGACAAGCCAGTACGAAGGCAGCAGCTGCGCAAAATCGTGGAACCAACCGGTCTTCGCGAGCGGGCCGAACGCACCACCAAAGATTGCGAACAGGGCGGTCAAGCCACCAAGGGCCGGTCCCATCGTGTCGGGGGTCACGAGATGGCCCAAAAGGATCCCGAGCGCCATGAACGGCAAGAGCCCGACCAGGATCAACCCTGTCATAAGCAGCCAACCGCCAGCCGTGAAGTGCACATTGAAAGAGAGAACGGCGGCGGCGTAAAGCACGATGATGGTAATACCAGACATCACATAGCCGCGGATGACCTTGCTCGCGATATAGGCCCAGACGGGCAATGGGGTTATGCGCAGCTGCCGTGTCCAGCCGACGGCGCGTTCCAGGGAAATTACGGCCCCCCCAGACGTGCTCGCGTTCATAGTCCCGAACGACGCCATCCCAGAAAGGTAATAGACAGGGAAAGGTATACCCTCGATCTTCACGTTGCGGTTCGCGCCAGCGAAAATAACGTAAAGGATCAACGGTATACCGACCGCGAAAATGAAAAAGCGGCGGTTCCGGAAGGTCTTGATCACGTCGTAGCGCGCGTAATTGATCGCTATCAATTGGCCTCCCCGAGCTCCTCGGCACCCGTCAGTTCGATGAACGCCTCTTCGAGGCTTCCCCCGCGCACCTCGATGTTGAAGGCGCTCGGGCAGCTTGCAAGCAGGGCACGCAAGGCCGAGTCCGAGCTCGAACACCGCAACGTGACGTCGTCGCCCCTCGCCTCGGCAGCCGAGACCCCGGGCAGCGAGCCTAGGGCGGCAAGGTCAGCTCCCGGCAGCGTGGTAGTGATCGTGCGGGACCCCACCCGGGCCTTGATCTCCGCCGGCGTGCCGTCGGCG
>DATKHZ010000096.1:0-6339 GCA_035509995.1 Acidimicrobiales bacterium
AAGGAAGCTGTCGACGTCCTCTTCGCGTATCCGGTACGAGCGGCCGACGCGCACCGCTGGTAGCTGTCCCGACTGTACCAACCGGTACACGGTCATGTTCGAAACCCGGAGCAGGCCCGCCACTTCAGCAACCGTGACGTAACGGGACCGGGACCGAGCGTCGCTCAGTTTGGCCATGCTGAACCCTTCTCCAACTACGAGGGTACGTGAAAGAACTGTTTCGTGCCAGGGGCTGCCTTAGGCGCTGGGCGAGCCCATACCTCGAGAGCCCAGCTGGCGGCTCCGGTGCGCTGCAGCCGTCACTGCCTCGAGGAACGCCGAACGTACCCCGGCAGCCTCCAGCTCTCGCAGCCCCGAGGCCGTGGTGCCGGCGGGCGAAGTCACGGCCGCCCGGAGAGCCGCGGGGCTCTGCCCGGTTTCTGCCAGCATGCGGGCGGTGCCGAGCAGCGTCTGGACGACCAGGTCCGCTGCGACCGAGCGAGTCAAGCCCAGAAGGACGCCCGCCTCGATCATTGCCTCCGCGACCAGCGAAAGGAACGCCGGCCCGGACCCGGACAAACCGGTGACCGCATCGAGGAGAGCCTCGGGGACCTCCACGACTAGGCCCACCGAGCCCATGATCCCGGCCGCCCAATCGACGTCGTCCCGGGTGGAGCGCGACCCGCCGGCGATCGCCGTGGCGGCCGTTGACACGAGCGCAGGCAGGTTGGGCATTGCCCTGACCACAGCGCAATTGCTTGGGCACCACGACTGGAGGCTGCCCAAGGTGACACCGGCCGCGATCGAAAGCACCCTTTTGGCCCCGGTACCGGCGAGGCGTCGGCACACGCTTTCTACGTCGCCCGGTTTCACCGCGAGGACCAAGCCCTCTGCGGGTGGCAGCTCGCCATCGACGATCTCGAGGCCGTGGAACCGGCTTGCCAGCCCGCCCCGTGCACCGAGCTCGGCCCGGCGCGCCGGCGACAACTCAGCAATCGCGACCTGCGACGGTTTAGCCCAACCCGATTCGAGCAGGCCGCGAACAAGCGCCTCGCCCATTTTCCCTCCACCAACCACCAACAGATCGAGATCCATGCGCAACGATAGAACAGATCTGGGGTGCCAGGCTCAAGGAGAGTGCCGCAGCCCGCGAGCCCGGGCACTTCGCACTTCCCCGAACGAAATGATGGTGTCCCGCGAGCTACGGCAAAGCCATCGTAGCCAACTCAGGGCGGCCCCTCGCGGGCGCCGGCCGGGGAAATTTTGGCGCAACGTTGCGCCGCTGGCCGGTGGACGGACGGCCTGCAAGCCTCTTTTATTCGAGGAGAGAATCTACGTTGGCTTCGCCGCTGCGGTAGCGACGTACCAGCTCTTCTTGCAGGTGGTCCTGGATGTCGTGCAGCGCCCGCCGTTCCGCTGAAACATCGCGCTCCAGGTTGGACAGGCCAACGAGCAGCTCGTCCAGTTCGGCCGTGCTGAGCGACCCGAGGGAGCCAAGTTGGTCCGAGGGCAGCATCTCTTCGACCCGGGCCGTCAATTTCAGCAGTTCCCCGTCGGCGGGTGCGAAGAACGATATGGGCATGCGGCCGGGCCCTTCTCCGCGGCTGTGATCGCCCAGGATCTGGGGGAGCTGGCCGATCAAAGCCTCCGGATCCAGCGCGGACAGCCCGAGCAGGCGCCGCTCGGACTCGGCAATTATGAGGTCGACCCGGGCCTGAGCAAGTCGCCGAAGGTAGGAGAGGTCGGTTTCCAATTGGGCGCATGCATCCCGCTTTGCACGCAGCTCAGTCAGGCTCAGATCCTTAAGTTCCGACAGGAAATCGGGATCGAGGGCCGCTACCAGGGTGAACTTCGCCATCAACAAAGAGGTTACAGCACTTGCGCCGCCACTGACAGCGCGATCTCCGGGCTGTTACCCGGACCCACCCGATACGGGCGGGAGCACCGCCACCTCGTCGCCGGCGCGGAGCACGTAGCTCGGCGGTACCGGCTCACCGTTCACCCAGATCGCACAGTTGCGCAGCACCCGTTCGAGGTCGGGGCCGTATGCCGCCACAAGCTCGCTCCTCAGCTGTGCGAGGGCCCTGCCGGCACAGCCGAAAGGTGCGCGGGGGGTACCGGCAGCTTCTCTTGCGCTCGCGAAAAACAGCACGGTTACTGGCTCGCCGTCGCCGTTCCCCGTGGGGGGGCCGGTCAGGGAGCCAGTCATTGGATGGAGGCTAGCGGTAGCGGCCGTCTGCGAAGATGGCCCGATGGGCCGTCTCCTCATCGTCCGCCATGCCCAATCGGTCTGGAACGCAGCCGGCCGCTGGCAGGGTTGGTCGGACGCCCCGCTTTCGGAGCTCGGGATAGAACAGGCCACGCAGGCGGGCAGGTCTCTCGCTGCGACGGGTTTGCAACCTGGCGAGGTTGCCTGTTCGGACCTGGACCGGGCTCGGCTCACCGCCGAACTGATCGCAGAGCAGCTCGGTTACGCGAGGCCGGTTACCCTCGAACCTGCCTTGCGCGAGCACGACGTCGGTGAATGGAATGGGCTCACCATGGCCGAAATAACCGCCCAGTGGCCAAGCGAAGTCGAGTTGTGGCGGCACCGGCGCCTCAGCGCTTTCCCCGGCGGGGAGCGCCTGAGCACTTTCGACGAGCGTGTCCAGGCAGCGATGGAACGCCTCGGGGCGCTTGCCCTTGACGCGGACGTCGTCGTGGTGGCCCACGCCGGGGTCGTCCGTTCGGTGGAAGAGTGGCTCCATATCTGGCGCCCGGACCGGCCCCATACCAACCTCACGGGGTGGTGGCTCGAAAGCACCGGTACCCCAACAGCGGTGGAGCTTGCAGCGCTCGCACCTGTGGATCTCGTTTCTCTTGGGAACGAAGCCGTCCCTGGCCCTGTATAGGTTTTGCGCCCGTGATCCTTCCTATGACATCGGAGGCCCAGCCCATGACGAAGGTCGAAACCATGATGAAGGTCGAGGTCGTGCGGAGCCCGCGCCGCAGAAAGACTGTCAGTGCTCGCCAGGTGGGCGACGTGGTTCGCGTCAGCGTCCCCGCGACGATGACAAGGGCCGAAGAGGAGCATTGGGTGAGCGAGATGCTGCGGCGGATCAAGAGGCGCCAGCACTCGGCCACCGTCGACCTGGAAGAGCGGGCTCGCGGACTTGCGGCCAGGTTCGGGCTGGCGGCGCCCAAGAGCGCCCGGTGGGTCGACAACCAGCTCCAGCGATGGGGCAGCTGCACCCCCTCGGACGGGACGGTGCGGATCTCGTCGAGGCTGGCGGCCGAGCCCCCCTGGGTGCTCGACTATGTGATCGTGCACGAGCTGGCCCATCTCCAGGTGTGCGGCCATTCGAAGGCGTTCTGGGACATCGTCGACCGGTACCCCCTTGCTGAGAGGGCACGAGGGTTCCTCATGGCCCGCGGTGTAGACGACCCCGACGGCGAGCCCGGTCACGCTCGGCAGGCTGGCCCATGAGGGGCCGCCCTCCCGCAACGGCCAAACCGCGCTCAGCCGGGCGAGGCCTCGCGGTGGAGGGCCGGTTGGCGCTGGCCGCTCTGCGAGGCTCTGGGCCCCCTCTGCCACTCGACACGGCGAAAGGTAAGGAGGTCGTGGTCCGGGCGGGCCCGTTGTCCCCCGGCGGTAGACCCGTTGTGACAGCGCGGATCCAGCAATTCGAGCGCGGTCGGGTGCTCAGCGGGGACGGCGCCGAGGCGCTGGCGATCGCAGCAGGTCTGGCACTGGAGCGGCGGTTGCCACTGGTTACGTCGCTCGCGTCTTCGGGCCAGGACCTTGGCGAGGGAGTCGCCGCCCTCGACGGCTGGGGACGGGCTGCAAAGGCCTTCGCACGCTGTTCAGGGGTCGTGCCCGTGGTGGCGGTCCTCGACGGCGCGCTGCTGTCGGGCCAGGCTCTGCTACTTGGCCTGGCCGATGCGGTCGTCATGACGCCGAAGGCGCTTGTGTACATTTCGGGCCCGGCCGCGGTTGCCGAGGTCACGGGCGTCCCGGTGCGCCCTTCCGAACTCGGGGGCGCGTCCGTCCACTCCACCCGCTCCGGCCTCGCCACGATGGTGGTGCGCGACGAGGCTGCAGCGTTTGAGGCCGTCGACCAACTGCTCGGTTTCCTCCCGGCGCATTGCGACCAGCTGCCTCCCGTCGCGGTATCGGACGACCCGGTCTCGCGCGCCACGCCGGAGCTCGCCGACGTTGTCCCCACCATGGCGACGGGCAGCTACGACGTCCGTCGCGTCATCGCCGCCATCGCCGACGACGGCGAGCTTGTCGAACTGAGAGCAGGATGGGCGGCCCAGCTCGTGACAGCATTGGTGCGTGTGGCCGGCCAGCCGATCGGTGTGCTGGCCAACCAGCCTCAGGCCATGGCGGGCACCCTGGATATTGCCGCGTCCCAAAAGGGCGCACGTTTTGTCGCCTTCTGCGACTCGTTCAACCTGCCGCTGCTGACCGTCGTTGACACTCCCGGGTTCATGCCGGGGCGGGACCTCGAATGGCGGGGCATGATCCGCCACGGCGCCGAGCTGGTCTTCGCCTACGCAGAGGCGACGGTGCCCCGAGTGTGCCTGGTTCTGCGCAAGGCCTACGGAGGGGCCTACATAGTCATGGACTCCAAGGCCATGGGCAACGACCTGTGCATCGCCTGGCCGAGCGCCGAGGTCGCCGTGATGGGCGCCGAAGGAGCCGTGCGCATCGTGCACCGCGAGGTCGATGACGCAAAGCGGGCGGAGCTGGCGGAAGAGTACAGGGCGAAGTGGCTGAACCCCTACACCGCGGCCGAGCGCGGCTACGTGGACCTCGTGATCGACCCGGCCGAAACCCGCCAAACGGTCGCACGTTGCTTCTCAGTACTGGGGACCAAGCGGGAGCGGCTCGTCGCCCGCAAGCACGCCAACAGCCCTCTCTAGAAGACCCTATAGGCCCTTAGTGGGCATTAAGTGCCCGGTGGGCGCCTGCGTGGGGACGCCTGCGTGGGGGCGGGGAGGATCGAACTCCCGGCGCGCAGATTAAAAGTCTGCCGGTCTTCCACTGACCTACGCCCCCGGCACGCTGGCGCGTTTCTCGCGTTTGGTACTGGGTCATCCTAGGTTGACGGCCCCGGGCGCCAGGAGCAAGGGCAAGCCGAGGACGACGCATACTCCCGCTACCGCCAGGATGTCCGTCAGTAGATGGTGCCGGCCACGGCGTCCCAGGCCCAAAGCGGCGGCAAGCGCGGCCCCTGCTATCAGGCCGCCAATGTGAGCCTGCCACGAGATGCCGGGGACCACGAAGCTGTAGAAGAGGTTGATCGCTATCAGGACGAGAATCCCCGAGCTGTCAGTCTTGGCTCGGCGGGCGAGGACAAAATACGCCCCAAAGAGGCCGAAGATCGCACCCGACGCGCCAGCAGACTGCGCGATCGGGCTGGTGAACACGTAACATGCGACCGACCCTCCTAATCCTGCTACCAGGAAAACCGCTAAATAACGCCACTTTCCAAGCACTGGTTCGACGAGCCGGCCGATGATCAATAACGAGATCATGTTCAGCAATATGTGGAAAAACGAATAGTGGATGAAGATCGATGTGAAAAGCCTGTACCACTGGCCCAGGTAGTACTCGTTCCCGCCGATTTGTTCCCAGCGGTATTCCAGATCGACGTTCTGGCTCACTATGTAGATGACCACGCATACGCCGATCAGGCCCATTGTCACCGGGACCTGACTGAGCGTGGGGAGGGTGCCCGTGCCGGGTCGGTAGCGGATTACGGGAGATTTCTTGGCGTTTTTCCGCACACACTGGCGGCAATGCCAGCCCACCGGCGCCTGGACCATGCAGTCGGCGCAGATCGGCCTGTTGCAGGACCTGCATACTGCGCCAGCTAAACGGTCAGGGTGCTCGTAGCAGCGTGTGTTCGGGCCGAGGCCTATCTGCTCGTTGCCAGGTGGGCCTGCGGGTGGTGTGACCGAAGGCTGGGAGCCCTGGGGTGGTGGGACCGAAGGTATTGGGGCTGGAGGCATTGGGCCGGCAGGCATTGGGCCGGCAGGCATTGGGGCCGGAGGTGGCGAGGTGCCCCATCCCGGGCCGGTAGCCGGCGCGCCGGGCCATTCGGGGTTGGGCCAGGCAGGTCTCGGCCACTCGGGTTGGCCGGGCCCGGGCCCGGGGCCGGGGCCCTCTGTGCTCGCCACTATTGGGCGCCGGGAGCGGGACCGCCGGGGCGGGGAGCCGGACCGCCGGGGCCGGCTGGGATGTTCCAGCGCTCGATTGCCGCCCCGCCGTGGTCCCAGCCGAGCACGCTGACCGTTGCGGTGCCGAGTATGAAGAACCTGCCGCCGGCCGGAGGTTGACCGAGCCACCGGGAAGCGAGCACCCTAAGCAGG
>DATKHZ010000097.1:0-9797 GCA_035509995.1 Acidimicrobiales bacterium
CAGCTCGGGCGGGATGACAGGGACGACATCGAGGATCATCGCCCGCGGGTCGTTGACCCGCCGGCCGGAGTCGTCACGGCGGTTGAAAGCCGAGACGATCTTCAAGCGCTTGATGGCCTTCTGCTTGCGCTGCACCGAAAGGTGCCGGCGGCCCTCGTCAGGCTCGATGACGTCACGCAGCTTGACTTCTTCTTCGTCGAGGTCGAGCTCTTCGATCAGCTGGGCAATGGCCTCGGCGCCCATCCCACCGCGGAAATAGTCGCCGAAGCGGTCGCGCAGCTCCCGCCACAGCATTTCGTCCTCGATGATCTTGCGGCCGTGCAGGTCCCGGAACTCGTCGAAAGCCCGCTTCACGAGCTCGGCTTCCTGGTCGGCGTGATCACGCATGGCGCCGATCTCTTTTTCGACCTGGCGCTGGCGGGCCTTCAGCTCAGAGTCTTTGGCGCCCTCGCCTTCCAGCTTTGCCAGCTCCTCTTCGAGCTCCTTGTAACGCCTGTCGATATCGAGGTCGCGCGTGCGTACGATGTCCGCCAGTTCCTCATTGAGCTCAACCTCGAGGTTGGGCAGATCCGTGTGGCGGCGGTCCTCGTCGACCCAGGTGACCAGGTTGGCTGCGAAATAGATCACTTTTTCGAGCTGCTTTGCCTTCAGCTCTTCGCGCGCCTCGGTCCCCATGAGCAGGTAGGCCAACCACGACCTGGTGCCCCGGAGGTACCAGATGTGCACGACCGGCGCAGCCAGCTCGATATGGCCCATGCGCTCGCGGCGCACCTTCGAACGCGTCACCTCTACGCCGCAGCGTTCACAGATGATGCCCTTGAAACGGACACGCTTGTACTTGCCGCAGTAACACTCCCAGTCCTTGGTGGGACCGAAGATCTTCTCGCAGAAAAGGCCGTCCTTTTCCGGTCGCAGCGTGCGGTAGTTGATGGTCTCCGGCTTTTTTACCTCACCGTTGGACCACGTCCGGATGCCGTCGGCGGTAGCGAGCCCAATCCGCAGTTGCTCGAAATTATTTACGTCCAGCATCGCCTAAAAACTCCTCTCGCTTGCGCGCCGCGCGTCCTCTTCGTCAGAACCGCGCTCCGGCCTGCTGATGTCGATCCCCAGCTCCTCGGCCGTGCGGAACACGTCCTCGTCAAGGTCGCGCATCTCGATCTGCTCTCCGGTCGTGGACAGCACTTCGACGTTCAGGCACAGGCTCTGCATTTCCTTGATGAGGACCTTGAAGCTCTCGGGTATCCCGGGTTCGGGTATGTTGTCGCCTTTTACGATCGCTTCGTAGACCTTGACCCGGCCGAGCACGTCGTCGGACTTGATCGTCAGCAGTTCCTGGAGCGCGTACGCCGCGCCATAAGCCTCGAGAGCCCAGACTTCCATTTCACCGAAGCGCTGGCCACCGAATTGCGCCTTCCCACCGAGCGGCTGCTGGGTGATCATCGAGTACGGGCCAGTCGACCGGGCGTGGATCTTGTCGTCCACGAGGTGGGCCAATTTCAATATGTAGATGTAGCCAATCGAAACCGGGTTGTCGTAAGGCTCCCCGCTGCGCCCGTTGTAAAGGACCGCTTTGCCGTCGGGCCCGATCAGCCGACCGTGGTCCCCGTACTCGGTGCCGGGTGATTCCGGGTTCAGGTTCTCGAAGATCTTCCTGATAGTCGGGTGCTTACCAGCCTGGTCCTCCTCGTCCCAGTGGGCACCGTCGAAACTCGGCGTCGCCAGGTAGCTGGACGGCCGAGCGACGGGGGTCGTCTTGCGAGACTTGGCGATCTTGCGTGGCTCGCCTTTCCCGTCGATTTCCCATCCCCAGCGCGCCGCCCAACCGAGGTGACTTTCGAGCACCTGGCCGACGTTCCTGCGGGAAGGTACACCGAGGGGGTTGAGGATCATGTCAACCGGCGTGCCGTCAGCGAGGTACGGCATGTCTTCGACAGGGAGGATCTTCGAAATGACGCCCTTGTTGCCGTGGCGGCCGGCGAGCTTGTCGCCTTCGGTGATCTTGCGCTTTTGGGCCACGTAGACACGGACGAGCTGGTTCACGCCAGGGGGAAGCTCGTGGGCATCCTCTCGTGAGAACACCCGGACGTCGATGACCTTCCCGGACTCGCCGTGGGGCACCTTGAGGGACGTGTCGCGAACCTCGCGTGCCTTTTCACCGAAGATCGCCCGCAAAAGCCGCTCCTCCGGCGTCAGTTCCGTCTCGCCTTTGGGCGTGACCTTGCCGACCAGGACGTCGCCCGCACCGACCTCTGCACCGATACGGATGATGCCCCGGTCGTCGAGGTCCTTCAGGATCTCCTCGGAAAGGTTGGGGATGTCACGCGTGATCTCTTCGGCACCGAGCTTGGTGTCGCGGGCATCGACCTCGTGCTCTTCGATATGCACCGACGACAGGACGTCGTCGCGCACGAGCCTCTCGGACAGGATGATCGCGTCCTCGTAGTTGTAGCCCTCCCAAGGCATGAACGCTACGAGCAAGTTCTTGCCGAGGCCGAGCTCGCCGCCTTCGGTCGACGGGCCGTCGGCCAGGATGTCCCCCGGACCGACCGGTTGGCCCTCGTCGACAACTATCCGCTGGTTGAAACAGGTGTTCTGATTTGACCGGCGGAACTTGTAGACCGGGTAGACCTTGCGCCCAAGGGTCTTGCCCCAACGGTCGGACTGGTTATCGCGGTAGTCGACTACAACGTGCTCGCCGGAGACCTCCACGACCGTACCGTTGCCCTCGGCCAGCACGACGTCACCGGTGTCCCGCGCGGCCCGGCCCTCCACTCCGGTACCGACGAACGGTGCCTCCGGGTGCACGAGCGGCACCGCCTGCTTCTGCATGTTGGCGCCCATGAGCGCGCGGTTGGCGTCGTCGTGCTCGATGAAGGGGATCAACGCTGTGGAGATCGAGATGATCTGCTTGGGGGAGACGTCCATCAGGTCCACTTCCGAAGGTGGCACGAAGTCAACTTCGCTGGTGGTCCCGTAAGTGGTGCCTCCAGCGCCGACGCGTACGCCGGGGCCCTGCGGGGCGCGCCGCACCAGCACACGCTGGTCGGTCAAAGTCCCGTCCGGCGTCAATTTGGCGTTCGCCTGAGCGATGACGTATTCCTCTTCCTCATCGGCCGCCAGGTAAACGATCTCAGTCGTGACCTTGCCATCGGTGACACGCCGATAAGGGGTCTCGATGAAGCCGTACTCGTTTATGCGGCCATAGGTTGCGAGGTGGCCGATAAGGCCGATGTTCGGGCCTTCGGGGGTCTCGATCGGGCACATGCGCCCGTAGTGAGAGCTGTGGACGTCGCGGACTTCGAACCCGGCACGTTCACGGGAAAGGCCGCCCGGGCCCATCGCCGAAAGCCGGCGCTTGTGGGTCAGGCCCGAGAGCGGATTTGTCTGGTCCATGAACTGCGACAGCTGACTGGTCCCGAAAAACTCTTTTATCGCAGCCACGACCGGGCGGATATTGATCAGCGTCTGGGGGGTGATCGCTTCGACATCCTGAGTCGTCATGCGCTCCCGCACGACACGCTCCATGCGCGAAAGCCCGACTCGCACCTGGTTCTGGATCAGTTCTCCGACCGAGCGGACACGGCGGTTGGCAAAGTGGTCCTGGTCGTCCAGGCGGTAGCCCGCCTCGCCTTGTGCGAGGTGGAGCAGGTAGGTGCTCGCCGCGAGCACCTCGCTCTTGGACAGCACGGTTTGGCCCGGCACGGGACGGTCCAGTTCGATCCCGAAGAGGGACTCGATCTTTGCTATTTCAGGACCTAGTTTCCGGTCGAGCTTGTACCGCCCAACCCGCGTCAGGTCATAGCGCTTCGGGTTGAAGAAAGCGTTCTCGAAATAGGCGCGCGCCGATTCGACCGAGGGAGGTTCGCCCGGGCGGGCACGCTTGTAGATCTCCAGGAGCGCGTCCTCCTGGTTCGGGGCGAGCTCGCGCTCGCGGTCCCACTGGGGCTCGAGGAACTCGAAGTGGCGCACGAAGCGCTCCAGGAACGCCTCGTCCGCGTAGCCGAGCGCGCGCAGCAAGGTGAAAAGAGACAGCCGCCTCTTGCGAGCGACGCGGGAACCCGCGCTGATGTCCTTGCCCGGCTTGGCTTCGACGTCGAACTCGATCCATTCGCCGCGGTAGGGATGGACAGTCCCGGTGACGATCGTCTTCAGGTCGCGCCCGGGCTGGAAGATGACCCCCGGGGACCGTACGAGCTGGGAGACAACGACTCGCTCTGTGCCGTTGATTATGAACGTGCCCCGGTCGGTCATGACAGGGAAGTCCCCCATGAAGACCGTCTGCTCTTTGATCTCGCCGGTGTTGGCGTTTTGGAACTGCGCTCGCACGAAGATCGGCGCCGCGTAGGTCATGTCTTTTTCTTTGCACTCCTCGACCGAGAACTTCGGCGGGGGCCGGAGGTCCTGGTCGACGGGGTCGAACTCCAAAATGAGCTTTAGTGAACCAGAAAAGTCTTCGATAGGACTGATATCGCGGAATGCTTCCGCCAAACCCTTATCGAGGAACCACTGGAAAGAATCGCGTTGGACTGAGATCAGATCCGGGAGCGGCAGGACCTCATCGAGGTTCGCAAAAGAAAAACGCTCCCGGGTTGCGGGGCGAGACGGCAAGGACTACTCCTCGGAAGATGCGGTGGCCACAGGGGCGCGCCAGGCCGCCGCCCTAAGGACTAAGGACGCGGACGGACAGGGCACGGCAACTGAACAGTATACAACGTCTCGCACTGACGCGGCAAACACGCGCTCACAGGTCACCTCGCGGCCCTTAGGACTAGGGTAAGCCAGCGAAGCCACCCGGTCAAGCGTTTGGGCCGCGGATTGCGGACTTGGCGCCCATTAGACGCCAGGACCAGCCCGGGAGCGGCCGGCAGCGCCGCCTCCCGAACCAGGCGCTACTTCAGTTCGACGGTTGCCCCGGCCGCCTCGAGCTGCGCCTTCGCCTTCTCGGCGTCCTCCTTGCTGACCTTTTCGAGGACAGCCTTGGGGGCACCGTCGACAACGTCCTTGGCTTCCTTCAGCCCGAGGCTCGTGAGAGCGCGGACTTCCTTGATGACCTGGATCTTCTTGTCGCCAGCCCCCGTGAGGATGACGTCGAACTCGTCCTGCTCCTCTTCGACAGGTGCCTCTGCGGCGCTGGCAGCCGGGCCGGCCGCTCCCGCCACGGCCACAGGGGCCGCTGCGGTTACCCCGAAGCGCTCTTCGAATGCCTTGAGCAGCTCAGACAGCTCGAGAACAGTCATATTGGAGATCGCTTCGAGGATCTCGTCCTTGTTGAGTGTGGTGGTTGCCATCTTTGTTGTGCTCCTGGGTCGTTGGTTACTGGTCGAATGGTGGGGGTTTGCGCGCCCGGTAAAGGGCGAGACTGGTCAGCTGTCTTCGGCGCTGCGCTTGTCCTTGAGCGCCGAGAGGCCGTAGGCGAAGTTCCGGGGGACGGCGGCGAACAAGCCCGCAAGGTTTTGCAATGGCGCTGCCAACGCGCCAGCCAAGCGGGCTAGTAAAACCTCCCGCGAGGGGAGATCTGCCAGGGCCACGGTCGCTTCCGCCCCGAGGACGGAGCTGCCGAGGAGGCCGCCCTTGATCAGCAAGAGCGGGTTGGCCTTGGAGAAATCGCGCAGCGTCTTGGTGACCGCGGCAGCATCCCCGTCTACAAAAGCGAGGGCCGTTGGGCCGGTCAGAAGCTTGGCAAAACCCTCCAGGTCATCGCTCGCAGCTATGCGGACCAGGGTGTTCTTGAAAACCCGGTACTCGGCTCCCAAAGGGGCGATGCTGCGCCTGAGCGCCGCCAGATCCTTGACCTTGAGGCCGCGGTACTCCGTCACGATGACTGCGTCCGCCTGCTGGAGGCGTGCTCGCACCTCGTCTACGACCGCTACCTTCTCGGGCCTTGGGTTGTCCATGCGGCACTCCTTAGGTCTTCAGCTATTACACGCGAGCGCGCGCACCAGACCAGGAGCACCAGCTCGCCTCGTCGGGTTGGGCTTAAGCCCACTTAGCGCCGTCGCCGGCGCGCCAGATTTCTACGGCGTTTATGTCAGTTGAGAACTTTACCAGCAAAGTCGCTTTGGCCGCAGAGCGTGCCGGCTCGGCCGGCGCCGTCTTCGAGGTTCAGCCGGCGTTTGTGCCGGCGGCAGCCAGCTCTTCTTCGGTTACCCGCAGGCGGGCTGGGTCGATGTCTATCCCGGGCCCCATGGTGGACGACATGGCCACCGAGCGAACATAGCGTCCCTTGGCCGACGAGGGCTTCACCCTTTGCAGTTCGTCCAGGACCGCCCTGAAGTTGGCCAGCAACTTCTCGGGCGTGAAGCTCACCTTCCCGATCGGGACCTGTACCACGCCACGGCTTCGGGCGTCGGCACGGTACTCGACGCGGCCGCCTTTGAAGTCCGTCACCGCCCGGCCAACATCGGGTGTCACCGTGCCTGTCTTGGGGTTAGGCATCAAGCCCCTCGGGCCGAGCTTCCGCCCAAGACGTCCGACCTGGCCCATCATGTCCGGCGTGGCGATCGCGACGTCGAAGTCCATGAAGCCACCGTCCACTCGAGCGATCAGGTCGTCAGAGCCGACGATGTCAGCGCCGGCAGCGCGAGCGGCATCTGCCGCCTCTCCTGAGGCGAAGACCGCCACCCTCACGCTCTTGCCCGTGCCCGCTGGCAACGAAACGGTCCCGCGCAGTGCCTGGTCAGCCTTGCGGGGGTCGATGCCGAGCCGGACCGCAAGTTCCACGGACTCGTCGAACGCGGCTGGGGCGACCTCCTTGACAAGGTCGACGGCCTCGATAGGCCCGTAGAGACGCCCTGGTGCGACCCGCTTGGCGGAGTCGGTGTACTTCTTTCCTTTTTTCGGCATTGCGCCTCCCTAGGGAACTTTCACGCCCATCGAACGGGCCGTCCCAGCTACCTGGGCCTTCGCCGATTCGAGGTCGTTGGCGTTGAGGTCCGGCATCTTGACGTTTGCGATCTTTGTCAGCTGGGCGTCGGTCAGGGTGCCGGCAACCTCTTTCCCGGTTGTTTTCGACCCCTTGGCTATGCCCAGCTCCTGGCGGATGAGGAACGCCGTTGGCGGCGTCTTCAGCACGAAGCTGAAGCTGCGGTCGGAAAAGATAGTCACCTCTACGGGGACGATCTGGCCGACCTTGTCCTCGGTCGCCGCGTTGTACTGCTTGACGAACTCCATGGTCTGGATGCCGTGAGGCCCCAGGGCGGTGCCAACCGGCGGCGCCGGGGTGGCTTTGCCAGCGGGCAGCTGGATACGGACTATCGCTGTGACTTGGCGCTTGGCCATGGGAACGCTCCTTAAGTGTCGCCGGCTGGCTTCTGTCGCCCGCGAGGCGTCAGAGCTTCGCCACCTGGGCGAACTCGAACTCTACCGGTGTCTCTCGGCCGAAGATGTTGACGAGTACCTTGAGCTTGAGCTGGTCCTCGTTGATCTCGGCAATGGTGCCGCTGAAGTCGGCGAACGGCCCTTCGCGCACCCGGACGGACTCGCCGACTTCGTACTCGAGACGAGGACGCGTCTTCTTGGCGGGGCCGGCGCCTTCCACCTTCACTGCCAGGATGTTCTCTACCTCGCGCCGCGACAGGGGCGTCGGGCGGGCGCCCAATCCCACGAACCCGGTAACACCCGGGGTATTGCGCACCACGTACCAGGAGTCGTCGTCCAGGCCCATGCGGACCATGAGGTAACCGGGGAAGACCTTGCGGGAGACCACCTGGCGCTTGCCGTTTTTCAGCTCGACGACGTCCTCGAGCGGGATGACGACCTCGAATATCCGGTCCTCCATGTTCATCGAGGAGATCCGGCTCTCGAGGTTGGACTTGACCTTGTTCTCGTACCCGGCGTAGGTATGCACGACGTACCAACTCCCGGGCTTGTCATATGGGCTCTCGGGCGGGGCGACCACCTCTTCTGCGCCCTCTATGAGCACGGCCACTACCTGGCCTTCCCCACCGGCGGGCGCGGCAGCCTCCCAACCGTTGCGACGCTTGCGCGAAGAAGCCTTGCCACCGGACGGTGGCTTTTCTTCGGGGGTGGGTGCTTCGGGATCATCAGGCATAACTACCTCTGGCGCTTGCGGCTCGGGTGCTTGACCGGCTGGGTACCGGGTTACTTGAAGATGTGCGAGGCGCCCAGGGAGTACATGTAGTCGAGCGCATAGACGAGCGACATGAGGAACGCGAGGGTGAAGAACACCACCGTGGCGTAGTTGATCAGCTCGGGCCGCTTGGGCTTCATCACCTTGCGAAGTTCGAGGATTACCTCGTCCACGAACTGGCGCGGGTGGAAGCCACCTCTCGATGAGCCGCTGGCCGGACGCCGCTCAGGGCGAACTGCTGGCGCAGGCATGCCGTCCGCGTCGAGGGTGCCCTGACGTTGCAGGAGCCGCTTCTGTTCTCGGTTGTACTCGTTTGTGCTCACGTCAGTGACCTTCCATAGCGAAACCTTATGCAGGGCAGGAGGGACTTGAACCCCCAACCCCCGGTTTTGGAGACCGGTGCTCTGCCATATTGAGCTACTGCCCTAGAGAGCCATTGCCCTCAGGCCGCCTGGACCCGCGCTCGGGCCCCGACCGGACGAGGATAGCACCGCCGCGCTCGCACGCGGTCGGCGGTCAGGTTGCGGCGTTGAATGGCGAGCGCTGGCCCGAACGCGCCAAAAGGGCCCGGGCACCCAGCGCAGCCACACCCGCGACGCCGAGTGCCCCCGCAATGAGCCACGGCGTCACCGAACGCCTCCGGCCCCAGAGAGGGTGCTGGTGGAGCATGTTCAGCGTACTGCCGACGAGCTCGGGCGAAGGCAGCGGGACCTGGCTCTCACGCATGCTTCGCAGTACTCGCAGCAGCCGCCGATAGCCGGCCACCTCTGCCTGGCAGGCAAGGCATGTCTGCAGGTGCTCGGCCATCGCCGCGCTGGGGCGACGAGCCCCGTCTACCACGAGCGGCAGCTCGTCGGCGACAGCCTCGCAACTCACCAGCGCTCGCAGGTGCCGGGGAGTGGGAGGCCTGTTCGGTAGCTCAGCTGGCCACGGCATCGTCATCCGTACCATCAACTGGCTTAGCGCCCATGCTGGTTCCATCGGCATGTGCAACCTTGTTCCCGAGGCCTCTGCGCCACCGCGGGTTAATGCCCTCCGCCTCGGCCATGTGCAGCACCAGGTCCTCCCGCAAACGCTTGCGGGCTCTTTGCAGGCGCACCTTGGCGGCGGCCTCCGAGATCCCGAGCTCGGCCGCGATCGACTTGTTGGTGAGGTCGTAGACGTCTCGCAACACCACGACCTCACGAAGTCGCCACGGCAACCGGAGGAGCGCGCCGGCCAGAAGCCGTCTTTCGTCCCCAGCCGACGCCGACGCCTCAGGATCGTGCTCGGGGCGGCGGTCGAAGACCTTGACCTCGTCCATCCCGTCCGGGTCGAGCTGGGCGTGCTGACGACGTGAAGAACGGGCGAGATGGTTGCTCGCACAGTTGGCTGTCACGCGGTACAGCCATGTCGAAAAGCGGGCCTCACCACGAAATCGCGGGAGGCCGCGCAGGGCGCGCAGGTAGGCCTCCTGGGCGACGTCAAGGGCGTCCTCCTCGTTGCCAGTGAGGCGGTAGGCGAGGGTGTAGGTGCCGCCCCACGTCATACGGACGAGCTGTTCGAAGGCGTGAGGGTCACCGCGGCGAGCGGAATCGACGAGCGACTTCGGGACTGCTCCCGACGGCGGCTGGATTGCTCCCGACGGCGGGTGGACTGCTTTCGACGACGACAGGCCGCTGCGCCCCCGCGAACGCTCGGCGCCAAGCCCACTGGCGCCTGGGGCGTG
>DATKHZ010000098.1:0-3862 GCA_035509995.1 Acidimicrobiales bacterium
GGTCTTACGGGCCCGCCACCTCGTCCCCGGCCCAGTCCCGTTAACTATATCGACAAGATCAGGGGAAAATTGAGCAGAGCCTAACGCGCTGCGACTACCGGATCGCGGACCAGCTCAAGAAACAACGGCCACAATAGGCGCCGATGGGCGGGCCGAGGCCGCCGGGACCTCGAAGGGGGCCTTACCAAAGTCGAAAATTCTGCCGCCGGCGCCAGCCAACCAGTACCCACGCCCGTATGGGCTGGCAGCTATGCCGACAATAGGGCTGGCGAGGCGCTTGCTAACCGCTGGCCGGTAGAAAGTGGCGTCCCCGAACGCAAAGACGCCTCCATCGGCGGCGGCGAGCCAGTAACCGCGGCCGTCGGAGGTAGCCGCAATGCCAATTATCGGCTTGCTGAGGTGGTACTTGGTAGCCGAACCATAAAAATGAGCATCGCCATAAGCGAAGAGCTTCCCGTTCTTGTCAACAAGCCAGTAACCCTTGCCGTCAGGGGCGGCCGCGATGCCGACTACCGGTTCGCTGGCGTAGAACTTGGCGTTGGAGCGGTAGGAACGAGCTTTCCCGTAACCGACGACCCTCCCGTTCTGTGTTACAAGCCAGTAACCCTTGCCATTAGGCGTGGACGCCATACCGACTACGGGGTTGCTGGCGTAGTACTTGGCGCTCGAGCGATAAGAACGAGCATCCCCAAAGGTGAAAACGTCACCCGCAGAGGTCACGAGCCAATATCCGAGACCGTCAGGCGTTTCGGCCGCGCCCACAATCGGGTGCGAGAGTGGCAGGGCGATCGACCCCTCCCCCGCTGCCACTCCCGAGCTGTAGACACTGCCGTTGCGTCCGACGAGCTGATAGCCATCGAGAGGCCCTGGGAGCGAGCCCGAAACCGCAGCCTCGACTGCCGCGCCCACGTTGAGCAACCCGCCGTCGATCTTCGTGCCACCCGGTGACAGCGGAGAGGCGGTTTGGCGCAGCAGGGTGGTCACCTGGGGCCCGGACAGTGAGGGGTTCGCCGCCAGCACGAGGGCAGCAGCGGCGGCAACCAGCGGGGCCGAGAACGAGGTGCCGCTTTCCACCGCATAGTTGCCGTCCCACCAGGTAGATAGAACGCCTATCGCGGGAGCGGCGATATTCGCTGCGTTGCCGAACTCGGAGAAATCGAGCGCCGGCCCACGCTTGGTCGGGTTGACGACTCCCCCGTCCGTGCTCGCCGCCACCGAAAGAACCCCCGGGTAGGAGGCCGGGTAGAGAGGTTGGCTCGAAGGGGCCTGCCCGGTCGGGGCGTTACCGGCCGCTGCTACCACCACGACCCCATGGGAGATGGCGTACTCGACCGCCTCCTCTTCGTCGGTGTTCGGCCCGCACCCTGTGGGGTCAGTCGAGCAGGGGAGGCTCGCGAAGGACATGTTGATCACCTTGGCCCCGGCGCTGACCGCTTCGTAAATGCCGGTTGCCTCGTCCGCCGTGTTGCCGTTCCCGGTGTCATCAAGCACCTTGAAATCGATCACCTGCGTGTTCCAGCCCAACCCAGCAACGCCGAGGCCGTCGTTCGTGGCCGCAGCGATCAAGCCCGTCACGAAGGTGCCGTGCCCGTTCTCGTCGTCCGCCGAGGCGCAAAGGGGCCTGTCGTCCTTACACACGTCCTGTCCCACTACAACCTTGCCGATGAGCTGGGGATGTTCGGGGTCCACGCCTGTGTCCAGGACTGCTACGAGTGCGTTGGGGCTGCCAGTGGTGACGCCCCACGCCTCTTGGGCATTGACAGCCTGGAGGTCGGTCTGCCCACCGGGGTGCTCGATCGTCGCTCCGGGCGCACCGCCGGGGTTCTCGACCACGATCGGGTGCCCGGCATCGGGCCCGCCGTCGACTTGGTCCGGCCCACAGGCGGAAACGTAACAAGGGTTGTTGGGCACCAGTTGCGGCGCCGCCGCCGCCCGGATGGAGCGCACCGGCGATACATAGTCGACCCCCAGGGCACCTGACAGATCTGATTCGACGTAAGCGGCTTCAGCAGAAGGCAGGTCGGTGAACCAGCGCCGGCCCGGGAGCAGCTGGGGAACGGGGCCCGGCAGACCGACCAGCAAAGAAGCCGGGTCCGCTTCGGCGCCCTGGCTCAGCTGCAGCACAAGCTGCTCTGTTTGCACGCGGTAAGGAGTTGCGCCCACTGGGGAGGGGCCCGCAAAGAGGGCGACGACCGCCAAAGCTCCGGCCCAAGCGGGCAAGCGAAGCCCTGCACGCCACCTCAGGACGCTGGCGGGCGGGCCAACGTTCCTGAGCTCTGTCGGCAGGTACAAAGGCCAGCTACTTTTCAGCGGCCCCTGAGCCGCCGCACAAACAGCGACTTGCGCAGGCCAAGACGGGACTGGGCCCGCTGCGCCAGTGTCGTAGTCGGTAGCTCTACGACGGTCAGGTTGCTAGCCCCGCCGGGGCCATAGAGGCCTTCGGAAACCGGGACGGCGCCCTCGGGGAGCATCGGATAGGGGTCGACCTCCTCGACTGTCACAATCCCTCGAAGAGACCCGTAGCGCTCCACCAGGCGGTCGGCGTCCTCACGGCTCGCGACGCTGATTTGCTGGACGGCGCGCGCGAGAGCCCTCATGCACATCGGGCTGACCCCTGGGTCCTCGCCGACCAGAAGGGTTGCCCGACGGAAACGGCGCATCGCAACCGCGAGGCCGAGCGCGGTGGCCAACTGCTCGAGCGGGCCAGCGCTGGAAAATGGGACGCCCGACTGGAGACCCAGCACAACCTGGGCAGGACCGCCGAAGTGGCGGCGGACCTGTTCCAATCGCCAACCCGCGAGAGGGCCGGTCACGGGCACCGCCAAGCGAGCCGCCCCCGTCCGGTACGAGACCACCTGCACTTCCTCGCCCGCGTCCCAAGCCCGTCGGACGGCCGCGATCGTAGCTGCCGTGGCCGGGCCAGGCATGGGAGGATAGCTACCGATGACCACTACGTCACAAACCGCCACGCCAGCGAACTTATCAGCCGGCCGGCCCCGGGTAGGCTCATGGACCGTGACGCCCTCGAAGACACTGCTGCGCTCGACAGTCGACCGGCTCCTGCGGCCCTACTTCGACCAACAGACGGACCAACAGACAAAGCAGGCAAACGAACTCACCGCTGAAATGCGATCGCTCCAGAGCAAGATAGACGCAACGAGCATCGAGATCCGGTCCGAGGTAAACGGCACGATCACTCGGGAGCTCACCGACAGGTTGGCGACGATGAGCGTCGAGATCCGCTCCGAAGTGAACGAAACGACCAAGCGCGAGCTTGCCGACAGGTTGGCGTCGCTGAGCGTTGAGATCCGGTCCGAAGTGAACAGCACGATCAGCCACGGGCTCAGCGCATTGGCGGTCGAGCTCTCGGCGAGGTTCTCCGCTGAGATGGATGCTCTTCGCGCCGACTACGTGGAGCTGACGCGCATGTTCCGCATGCAAGGTGACGCAGCCGACCAGGTCGCTGAAGCCCTGGGCCGCACCCTGACACGCTTGACTGCGGAGCTGGAGTCCTTCGGGGGTGGCCTGGAGGAGCTCGAGGACCACATGGAGGCGGACCACGCAGACCACGGTCGCTCCGAGGAGGCAACGTCGCGCTCATGAGGCGGCGGCAGTCATGACTCGGCGGGGGGTCATATTCGACCTCGTGGCGGCCCAAAGCCCCAGCTATCGCGGTAGGGGGATCGCGCGCTACAGCACCGAGCTCGTACGGGCGATGGTGCAATACCATCCCGAGCTCGTCAGCTCGATCGTCGTCCACCCGGAACTCGGCCCGACCGAGGGGATCGATGACCTGGCCGAGTGGCTCACGACCAGCCCCGACTGGGCCGAAGGCTCCGTGCTCCATATGGGCTCGGTGATC
>DATKHZ010000099.1:0-2705 GCA_035509995.1 Acidimicrobiales bacterium
GCCGGCGCTCCGGCGGCGGTGGGCTCAGCGTTAGATGGCGACGGTGACCTTTTGACCGAAAAGGAAATGCCCTGGCTGGATCCCGAGCCCACGGGCGACCTCGGCGCTCAGTAGCTGGACGAGCTTGGCCCCGCACGCCAGGCGGCCCAAATGGCTCGAGCTCCGGGTCAGTACCGGCCATTGGGAGCCGAGCTCACCTGCATCGGTGTCAACTGTCATAACGAGAGCACCGCCGCGCGCCAGCTCGGTCCCCAACGTAGTCAGCGACGCGTTCTCGGTCCCCGGGCCAAATAGGAGGCACACCAAACCAGGGCCGGCCATTTCGATGGGGCCGTGACGAAACTCGCCCGTAAGGAAAGCCTCCGCCGGGAACTTAGCCACCTCGTTGAGCAGGAGCGCTGCTATTTGGGCGGTGGCCAGGTCGGACGGGGTCGCCACAAATGCAAAACGAGGGCGGGGGGAGGCCAGCCCCGAAGCGACGATGGGTGCCACGTCCGGGGAGAAACGTTCCAACTCGTCTGCGACGGTGCCGATGCGCTCGAGAGCACGGGCGTCGTCCTGGTGACGGAGCACACTGAGAGCCCGATCGTGAGCGGCCAACGTCGATATGTAGCTTTTTGTGCTGACGGCAGCCTCCTCGCCGAAGTGGAGCCCCACTACGACGTCAGCTGCCTGTGCCAGGGTGCTTTGGGGCTCGTTCGTCGTGGCCAGGAGCGTCGACGGCCGTCTCTTGCCTTCATGGCTCCGGAGGAGCGCAACGACCTCGCCGCTTTCGCCAGACTGCGAGGTGACCCACAACAACGAGCCCTGCGTCACCAGCTCGGGCATAGCGAGGAGCTGCGCCGTGCTGACCCACCAGGTCGGGCGGCCCTCGCCCACCATGCTCGACCACGTGGGGTGGGCGGCCACCAAAGAGGCGCCCATCCCGGTCAGGATGATGCGCTCGTAACCGTCGAGGTCGAGCCTGGCGAGGGCCTCGGGCAACGGTTTAGTGGCCAAGGCCCGCAATGCATGCGGCTCCTGGGCGATATCACGTTCGAAGGCACTAGTTGTCGGCATCGCTCCAGTCCCCACCGTTGTTCTGGGCGCTCTCGCTCCCGTTATCGCTCCTGGAGGCCGGGCCGTCAGGAGTCTCGAGACCAGCTATGCGAACCTCGAGACCGCGAGCCTCTAGCGTTGAGCGCTGCTCGTCGGTGATGGCCGCGTCGGTGACGAGCAGGTCAGCCGCGCTGAGCGCGCAGATGCGAGCGAAAGCTGTGCGCCCGATCTTGTTGGCATCGCAGGCGACGATGCAGTGGGAGGACGCGCCGAGCGCCGTCCGCTTTACGGCGGCATCGTCGGGGTGCCACTCAGTGAAGCCCTGGTCGGCGTGGGCTGCGCTCACGGTCATGATGTAGAGGTCGAAATGGTAGTCCTCGAGCATCCGCCCTGTTTCCGGTCCCACCAGTGATTGCTCGCCGGGCCTGACCATGCCGCCGGTGACCATGAGCCTGACAGAGGGCGATGACACCAACGCGGCCGCTACTCGCAGCGACGGCGTACACACGGTGATCTGCCTACGGGACAACTGCTCAGCTATGGCCACACCTGTCGTTCCCGCATCCAAAATGACGGCCTGGCCGTCGTCGACCAGCGAAGCGACCATTCTGGCGATCTGTCGCTTGGCGGGTAGTTGGAGCTTGGACCGGACGGCAAACGGGGGCTCGTAACTGCCACTGCTTATGCGGGTCGCCCCGCCGTACACGCGGCGCAGGGCTCCGTCAGCCTCGAGCAGCGCCAGGTCGCGCCGCATGGTCATTGCGGAAACGCCGAGTTCAGCCGACAGGGCGTCAACCTCTACCCTGCCGTCCTCCGAGACCCTTTGGAGTATCCGTTCGTGGCGCTCGTTTGGGCGCATCGCGTCCGCCCCACTCCCTACGGGGTTGACTTTGGTCTACCGGTTCGACCAACTTTCATGCGAAGTATAACAGCCTCAATGGGCGAGTTCCAGGGCGAGCCTAGAACGGACCGAGAAGGCGCTCTGTGGCGATCGCACGCCCAAAACGACCAGTGCAAGGCCCAGTTCAGGGACGATGCGCCGGCTTGCTTTCGGTGTATACCCCTTGATACGATCACCCAGACAGTTCGATCTACCACCTTGAATCCTCGTTCGCACACTTTCACCCGCTTTGGTGGCCGTGAGCTAGGACGGCCGAAGGAGGGATGGGCATGTCTATCCAGTCGGTAACCCGCTCATTGGTTGGTGGCGCAGTAGTCCTAGGCAGCCTCACGGGCACTGCCACAGCAGCCTCGGCCGGTGCCAAGGTGGTCAACCTCACAATGTGGCAGCAGTGGGGCGGTGGCCATGAGGAGGCCGCGCTCGAGAAGGTCATAAAGGAGTACGAGGCACTCAACCCCGGCGTGCGCATAACCGAGACGCCGGTGACGAACTCTGCCAAGATCCTCACTGCCATCAGCGGCGGCACACCGCCCGACATCGTCGACCTGGGGACGTCCCTAGAAGTAGGGGAATGGGCGAGCCGGGGAGCGCTCCTGCCCATGGCTCCCTACATGTCCTCGTCCCACCTGAACACCGGCGTTTACGTGCCCGCAGCCCTTGATGCATTGACGGTCAACGGGCAGCTCTACGGTTTGCCCTTCATGGATTTCGACGTCGGCCTGTTGTACAACAAGACGCTCTTCAAGCAAGCTGGCCTTAATCCCAA
>DATKHZ010000100.1:0-6480 GCA_035509995.1 Acidimicrobiales bacterium
GGCCAGGGCGACGCTGGTGTCGGCCACCACCGGGTGGGCGTCGGCCAGTCGCGACCCCAGCTGCCATAAGTCCGGGCGGCGGGTGCCCGGCTGCTTGCCGGAGCCCGCTTGCGTGCGAGTGCCCGGTTCGGCGCCCATGCCCGGTTCGGTGCCCATGCCCGGTTCGGCGCCCGTGCCCGCTTCGGTAGGGTCGGCCGTTACCCATCGGAGACGGGACATCCGCGGGCTCACCTGACCGCCGACTTTCATGCGATGAGCTCCCGAGTGATGACGCTGTGGATCGACAAGGTGCCCTCGCTCCGGTTCGACAGCAAGGATACGACCCCGAGGACCATTGCCCAAAGCAGGGTAGCGCCGGAGTAGGGATGTTGGCCACCAGGTGCAGGGTGCCGGGCACGCCGGTGACGAAGTGGCGGTAACGAGGCCAAGGACCAAAGGACCAGTAGGCCTCGGACAACCTTTATCGCAGCGGGATATCGGTACGTCCTACGGGCCTCCACCGGGTGAGGCTCTCGTCGAGCGTACGGATGAGGTACTCGAAACTGACGTCAATTTCCTGTGGCATGCCGAACCCGCCGCCCGCCTCCAAGGTGACAAAGCCGTGGAGGGCTGCCCGCAGCACACGGGTGGCGTGAACGGCGTCATCGCCGGCCAGGCCGTAGCCGGCGAGGACAGCGAACACGATGTGCAATATCTGCTTTGCCAGCGCCGCACGCTCCTCCTCATCGGGGCCCGCAGCTGCGATC
Source organism: Acidimicrobiales bacterium (assembly GCA_035509995.1). Classification (GTDB taxonomy): domain Bacteria; phylum Actinomycetota; class Acidimicrobiia; order Acidimicrobiales; family Palsa-688; genus Fen-671. The sequence goes on from DATKHZ010000100.1 coordinate 747, forward strand.
GTGGCGGCATAGCGTCCCGGGTACGCACGGGCATAGGCGCTGTACGCGAGGGCTACTTCTCGCAAAGCATCGGGCCCGGCCCGCCCAATGGCCGCGGTGCCGAGCACGTCCCTCAGCTCTGCCAAGGCGAGCAGGCCGATGCCTAGGCGTAGGTCATCGATGGAGCCGATGTGCTTGTAGAGGCTCGGCAACCTGACGCCCAGGCGGTTGGCGACGCTCGCCATCGTAAGCTGGCCCCAACCAACTTCGTCGACGAGCTCGGCCGCCTCGCAGATTACGACGCTCCTCGATAGCCCCGCCCTAGGCACCTTTGACGGCCCGTGACGCAAAGGCCACCACCGCCGGGCCAACAACCTCGGGGTACTCGGCCTGGGGAAAATGGCCGGCGCCCGGCACCATAACGACCTCAGCCCTTAGCCGTTCGGAGATCCACCGAGCTTCGCCGGCCGGGTCGCGGAAGTCGGGGTCGCGCTCGCCCATGACCACGAGCGCCGGGGCCCTCACATCCTCTAGCCTCGCCTCCGCCGGGGCGTGGCTCGTTCGGGTTGTCTTGCGGAACGCTTCAATGTGGCCGGGCCGGCGCATGCTGGCCACGACCGAAGCACGGTGCTCCGCGAAATCATCCGGGCGCCGGCCCGGGTACAACCTGCCCAGGTAATACGCCCACGCCGCGCGCGCCCAGGGCCCAGCTAGGAGCAACCGCTGAATTAGGGCAGTAACCGCACCTGTTGGGTGGTCCCGGACGGCGGGGCCCACCAGAGCGAGCCCGGCCACGAGCTCCGGCCTGCCCGCCGCGACCAGCACGCCCGCGGCGGCCCCCATGGAGTTGCCCACAATGACCGCCGGGCCGCCGAGGTGGCCGATGAGCGCTTCCAAGTCAGAGGCGGCGGCTGGGTCGTCGTAACTCGAGAAGCTGGCGTCGCTGTCTCCGTGGCCGCGCAGGTCAAACGAGGCGACCCTAAAACCGTTCGCGACGAGCGCCGGCACCGTGTAGCGAAAAATGCTGCGCAGTTCGCCCATGCCGGGCACGCAGAGGACAAGAGGCCCCTCCCCGCGCACGTCGTAGGCGACCCGACCCTCATCGCGCTGCAGGAACTGCACCTCGGCGCTCCCGCCCTGGACTGGGGCTGTGCTCATACGATCCCCTTTCGTGGATTTGGCTAGTGTCATTAGCATCTTAGCTAGTCTTACTAGCCATGTCAAGCCCTTAGTTGCGGCAATAATTCGCTTGCGGCGAAAGCTGAGGCCTGCCTCTAATGACTGCGACTGCCCATCGACCGTGAGGAGGTTCCGGTGCAAATAATCTTCAAGCCCGCCGTTCTCACGCCTGGTCTCTTGCGGAGAACACTCACTTCAGCCTGCTAGGTGCTGTCCCAAGCACCACAAGGTTGCCCGTAATTCACGCCTCAACTGCATAATCTCACGCGGCTCTTCTGATGGAGGTCTTCATGTCTGCACACCCTTATCTAGTCGCGCGGCTCTCCGCTCAGCACCAAGCTGACATGGAAGCTCGGGCGCACAACCATCGCCTCCGATGCGAGGCGGCCGGCGCCTCGGCGCCGGTACAAGCGAAGGTCCCCGCGCGGGTCCCGCGCCATTGGCGCTGGAGATATCTCAGCCGGCGGGCATTTCGACTGTCACGGAGCTGACCCCACTCGCAGGCGTGGGTGGGGTCACGGCCCGGTCGATCGTCCGTCCAGCGCGCCGTGAGCATTTAACCCCCAAAAAACAGCTAAAAGTCGACCAAGCGGCGCGCAACCGTAGAAAAGTCGCGCCAAGCGGGACCTGGGACAAGGGGCTTGGCGGGAGTTGCGCGCGCCAAAGCCGCCAAGGCCGCCAGACAAGCGCTCCTCAGAGGTGGGAGGCCCGGGCCGGGAGGCGGTCGAAGAACCGCCCAAGCACGTAGCTCGGCACGGCGGCGATCGCGATCATCAAGAGGGCGAACGGCGCGGCCTGCCCGTAGGCGAGGTTTTGCTGGTAGGCCCAGAACTGTGTGGCGAGCGTCTGGACACCCGTCGGCACCAGGATCAAGGTAGCGGTGAGCTCGGTCACAGCGGAGAGGAACACCAAGCAGAACGCGGCCGCTAGACCGGGCGTGACAAGCGGCCTGGTCACCTGCCAAAGCACTGCTAGCCGACGCTTTCCGAGAGACCTGGCGACGTCTTCGAGGCCGCGAGGAGCCTGGGCGACGGAGGCTCGGACCCCGACCAGGGCCAGCGGGAAGAACATGATCGTGTACGCGGCAACAAGCATCGGCGCGGTCTGATAGCCCCAGGCGCCCGCATAGTGAAGGCTGAAATAAGCAAGCGAAAATGCGATAACGACGCCCGGCATTGCCAGTACGAGGTAGGTGCTGCGCTCGAGCAGCGACTGCAGCCGCCCCCCATGGCGTATGGAGAGGATAGCCACCGGGAGCGCGAGGACTGTCGCGACGGCCGCCGCACAGGCGCTGTAAAGAGCGGTATGCCAAGTGGCGTCGGCGATGGACAGTCCCTGGAGGACGCCTTTGGCCCCTGCCGCCCACCAGTACGAAGCCGACGCGACCGGCACACCGAGCGCGAGGGCCACGAGAAGCGAGAGGCCCAGCACGGCTGGCACGGTCCACCTGCCCAACCGGTGCGGCACCGTGACGCGCTGGGCCGTGCGACCAGCCCGGCTGACGCGGCCACGGCCTCCCGCGGCCGGTTCGCCGGTCAGCACCACCAAGCCGAGGACAATAAGGACGAGCGACAGCGCGCACGCAGCGGGGACCTGGAACACCGAAAACTCGGTGAAGATCTCGGTGGTAAATGTCTGGTAAGAGAGGATCTCGAAAGCCCCGTACTCCGCCAACAGGACCAGGGCCACGAGGAGGCAGCCCCCCAGGATGGCGACGCGGGACTGCACGATCGTGACCCGCCAGAACGTCCTCAGCCGGGTCACCCCGAGGCTCCTCGACACCTCCTCGAGGGCTGGGTCGGCATTTCGCAGGCTCGAGGCGACGGGCAGGTAGACGAGAGGGTAAACGGCCAAGGTCATCACGAGTACCGAGCCGCGGAAGCCGGAAATGTCCCGGCTCAGCGACGCCCACCCGAAGCTGATGACGAAATCGGGTATCGCCAGCGGTACCACGAGGAGCACAGCCCAGACCCGGCGGCCAGGGAGGTTTGTGCGTTCGACGAGCCAGGCGGCACCCGTGCCGATCACGGTGCACAGGGCGCTCACGGCGACCGTGAGGCGGACCGTGTTCCACAGCAGGTGCGCCGTCAGGGGCCGGTCGACCAGAGACACGACTTTGCCGACGCCGGCACCCTGCGCCTCGACGAGCAGGAAAGCGAGCGGTAGGAGGAGCACCAGCGCGATCAGGACGCTGGCCGCGATCAGCCCCCCTGGCCGCGCTCCCCGCCTGCCAAGCATTGTCAGAGGAGCCCGGTCCGCTGCATCAGCGAGATGGCAACCGAACCGTCACCGAGCTCGGGGATAGTGATCGAGTTCGGCTCGAGCTGCGAGAACGGCGTTTCGGGGGCCACGGTCTTGACGCCATCGTCAAGGGGGTACTCGAAACTGGTCGAGTGCGCGATTATCTCTTGGCCCTGTTTGGACACGAGGAAAGCTAGGAACTTTTGCGCACCAGCTTGGTCCTTCGCGGACTTCAGGACTGCGGCACCCGACACGTCCAGGACATATCCAGGGTCGTGCGGGACAAAATAGGTGATCTTCGAATGGATGGCCGCCTTTCCCAGTACCGCTCCCATCCGGTACCAGTAGTACTGGTTGACGACGCCGAAGGCAACGGCGCCCCGGTTGACCTCGTTGGCGATGGTCTCACTGTCGGGGTACACGTGACTGTCGGCGTTCGCCCCGATCCCGCGCAGCCAGGCGAGGGTCTTGGCCTGCCCATAGGTCTTGTCAACCGAGGTGACGATCGGCTGGAAATCGGTCTCACCCGAAGCAAATGCGATTTTTCCTTTGTACTTGGGGTCGGCGAGCTGCAGGACCGTCGCCGGCAGCTGCGATTTGTTGATGAGCGACGGGTTATAAATCAGCACGCTTACTCGTGCGGAGATGCCGACCCAGTCGCCCTGCGGCGAGTTGTACTTGGCCGGCGTTTTGGAAAGGGTGGACGCGTCGACCGCTGCCAGCAAACCCTTTTCTTGCAGGTACTCGAGAGGGGGCGAGTTCTCCGTATAGAACACGTCGGCTATGGGGTGCGACGCCTCCATCACGATCTCGTCGGTGAACGTGTCCTCGTCATCGTAACGAACTTTCACGTTGATCCCTGTGCTTTTTTCGAACGCGGTTATGAGGGATTGGGTGGTCTGTTCGTGTTGGCCGCAATAAAGCGTTATCGACCCCAGGGTTTTGCCGGGGCCGCCGCAGCCGGCGATAAGAGCAGCGGAGACGATAGCCGCTCCGATTAGCGCAGACGATCGGCGGCAGATGGATCCGCCATACCCGCGAGCGCGTCGGGCCGGTGCCGCGGTACTTGTCATGTCGCCGCTCCGGGGCAAATGGCGTTGGGTACCTTTTCTTCGGAGGCAACCCTCGTGATCGTTCGGTTCCTTTCGGTGCACGGGTCGAGACGGTCGAGCTTAGGTTGCCCTAATATTAGGTGGACCTAACACTAGCTGCACCCACTTCCGGGCGCAAACCTGGTTTTTTAGCGGGTCAGCGCCACCAGGGCCGCTTTGCCAACTCGGCGAGCGCCTCCGTCGGCCCGACAAGGCCGGTCAGGTCGCGGCTCACGTGGTCGAGGTGCTGGCGGACCCAGAGGTCGTAGCCCCGAGGGACAGGGCCCTCTTCCGGGCCGCCTCCGCCAGGCAGGCCGGCCAGCTCCTGGGCCACTGTGGATGGGAGGTGCCCGAGCTGGGAGGCCAGGAAATCGCATACGCCGGCAAGGCGTACCGCCTCTTGCACCAGGGCGGGGGCGGCTGGGCCCTGCTCGTCGTCGGGCCGGGCGGGGCCGGCGATCGACTGAGCCGTAAGGCGAACGCGGGTGGCACCGGCGACCAGCCGCCACACCTGCTCCTTGGGCACTCTCTTGGTCCCCTGTTCGACCAGCGACGCCCGGAGAGCATCGTCGAGCCGGGCGCCGGCCTGGACCGCGGGCGCTCCGGCATCGGGGCGCGCCGCCCGTACCCCGAGCGCCCAGGCGGTCGCCTGCACGAGGTATACACCGCCGCGGTGAAGAGCGTCCGCAAGGTCGTCGCGGACGACAGAGTTGGCGCCGCGCGGCCAGAAGAGCACTCCCGCGAGGGCGCTCACACCTGCACCGATGGCGACGTCCTCGACCCGGATCTCCCCCACTTTCCAGCCGACCGGCACGATGATGTTGTACAGGACGCTGATCATCACCGTGAAGGCGGCCTGGCCCACGGCGAACGGCGCCGTCCCTGGCGCATACGCCGCGATAAGCACGGCAACGGGAAAGGCAACCCAGAGGACTGCGGTGTGCGTGCCGATACCGAGGATCAGAGCCGCTCCGATGAAAAAGCCAACCGATGTCCCCAAAAGCGCCCTGAGCGCCGTCGCGCCGGTTGAAGCAGCGTTGGTCCGCAACACCGACAGAGCGCCGAGCACCACCCAGAAGCCATGCTGCACGTTGGTCAGGTCCGCCACGCCCACTGCGGCGGCGAGGGCGACGGCTCCCCTGGCGCTGTTTACGAACCAAACCGAGCGCAGGCTGGCGTGGCCCGTGAGCAGGCGGCGGCCGGCGTTGAGGGCGGCGGTGTTGAAGCGGCCGGTGCCCTTTACC
>DATKHZ010000101.1:0-4552 GCA_035509995.1 Acidimicrobiales bacterium
TCCATCTCGCGGCGACTGAGTTGCCAATGCGGGTGCTGCTCCTGGCCACATTTCGCGATGACGAGTTGCCCAATGCGAAGGAGCTTCGCGACACGGGGGGGCGTCTTTGGCGCCACCGGGCAGTGTCTCGAATGGAACTCGAGGGACTGAACGACGGGGACGTTCTGTCGTACATGGAAGCCGCCGCGGGTCACAAGCTTGACGAGACCGGAGTTGCGCTCGCGCACGCAGTGCACCGCGAGACAGACGGCAACCCCTTCTTTTTGAGCGAGGTGCTCCGATACTTGGCCGAGACCGGAGCCATCTACCAAGACGCGGCGGGCCAGTGGATGGCGACCGAGCCTCTCACTCCGCTGGCCCTTCCCGACAGCGTGCGGGAGGTCGTGGGCGGCCGAGTTGCCCGTCTTGGAGAGCGCGCCGAGCGAACCCTGTCTGTTGCAGCCGTCATCGGTCGAAACTTCGACTTTGACCTATTGACCAGAACCATTCGGTTTCCGGAGGACGAACTTCTCGAGATCCTGGACGCGGCCACGGCTGCCGCACTCGTACGCGAGGTGGCGGGCCCTCCGCGCTACTACACATTCGCCCACGGGCTCATACGGCACACCATCTACGAGAGCCTTGGCCCAACGCGCCGCGCCCGCACCCACAAGCAAGTGGCCGAGGCGCTCGAGGATATTTGCGGCAACCGTCCCGGCTCGCGGGTTGGCGAATTGGCTCGGCACTGGCTGAACGCCCCGGACAACGTCGGCTCCCAGAAAGCAGTCCGGTATGCGCGTCTGGCCGGCGACGCTGCCCTCAGTGCCTTGGCCCCAGCAGAGGCACTCCGCTACTTCACTCAGGCCACCGAGCTCTCGAAGCGGGTCGATGACCCTGATCCCGTGCTGGCTCTCGACTTGGCCATCGGGCTGGGAACGGCGCAGCGCCAGACTGGCGACCCTGCCTTCCGGGAAACTTTGCTCGAGGCGGCGCACTTGGCGGACGAATTCGGTGACAACGAGAGGCTGGTGGCCGCGGCCCTGGCCAACAACCGCGGCTTTTACAGTGCGGTCGGCGCCACCGACACGGAGAAGGTCGCCGTACTCGAGACTGCCCTCAGGGAACTACCAGATGCCCTTCCGGAACGAGCCCTCGTCCTGGCCGCATTGTGCTCGGAAATCGCACACGGCAGCCCACTGGAACGGCGTCAGGCCCTAGCGGACGAAGCTGAGGCGATCGTCAAGGACAGTAGCGACGACACCACGAGTGTGCGCGTGCTGAACCACCTTTACGTCCCGCTGCAAGTCCCTCATCTCCTCGAACCGGCGCTCGGAAGGACCACCGAAGCCCTCAAACGGGCCGAGCGGGTAGGGGACCCGGCGCTGATCTACTGGGCCTCCATGTGGCGCTACGAGACGGCCTGTCGCTCCGGCGATAGCGATGAACTTGATCGCTGCCTTGAGATTCACGGAGCCATGGCGAAGCAGCTCGGACAGCCTGTGTTCACGTGGGGGCATACGTTCCTCCAGGCGCAGCGGGCCTTCATCGCGGGGGACACGGACCGGGCGGAAATGCTCGCGACGGAGGCGCTCGAGATAGGCACCGAGAGTGGTCAACCGGACGCGGCGATCATCTACGGCACCCAATTGATAATGGTGCGCGGTCAGCGTGGCACGATGAATGAGCTCATTCCTCTTATCGAGCAGATGGCATCAGATGCTCCGGAAATATCGCCCTGGATGTTCGGCTCTCTGTTGGCAAAAGCGCACGTGGAAGTCGATCGAACCGAGGAAGCGCTCGCTCACCTCGAGGCGTTCGCAGCTGCCGGCTTCGATCTCCAACTGGACCAGGTATGGCTCTCCGGAATGGTCGACTTTGCGGATGCCGCCGTCGAATGCGAGCATGCGACCTTTGCGGCGCGCCTCTTCGAGTTGCTCGCCCCGTGGCACGCACAGCTGCCGTCCACGGGCGCATCCGCCTTGCCGCCGGTGAGCCACTACCTCGGTGGTCTGGCTGGCGTCCTAGGCCGTTATGACGAAGCTGATGCGTTTTTTTCCCAGTCCGCAACCATGAGTGAGCGGATGGGCGCCAAGTTCTTCGCCGCCCGGACGGATCTTTGGTGGGGGATTCTGTTGGCTCGGAGAAATCGTCCTGGCGACATCGAAGCGGCGACGGCGCTTCTCACCAAATCCCAGCATGTTGCTCAGGCACTCGGATACGGCAACGTCGATCGCCGCGCCACCAAAGCACTCGCGTCCATGGGCTGCTGACCCAGTACCGCACGTGGGCTCACGTGTGCACGCGTATCGAACGGGCCAGCGCAGCCAGCGTCAGGATGGCGATCAGAAAATCGCGTCACGCGGTGTACGCGTCATCCGCGTCGCTCAAGCGTTCGGCGAGGTTGGCGAGCATCTTTATCCCGACATATGGCGTGGTCGTCAGCATTGACTTGAACTCGCGGGAATCAAGGGCGAGCAGTCGCATATCGCTCTTCGCGACGACGTCAGCTGACCGTACTCCACCATGGAGAAGCGCCATCTCGCCGAAGAACTGGCCCGGGCCGAAGCGTCGTACCTCGTGCCGCCCGACATTGCAGCTGGCTACCCCCTCGAGAACGAGGAAGAATTCGTGTCCAGGCTTTCCCTTCTCCGTGAGGACGGTGCCCTCCTCGACGTCGACCTTTGAGCCGAGTTGGGCTATAGCGCGCAACTCTTCTCGAGAGCACGAGGAGAAGATGGGTACCTGCTTGAGAAGTTCGATCTCTTGCTTCGGAATTCGTCCGCGCACGTCGCACCACCTCCCTTTCGACTCCTGGGCACGTCAGGTCGAGCGTAGCTTCAACCGGCATGTGAACGGAGGGCTGGTGGAAGGCCGACAGCGCTCCGACCTCCGGTCGGGGCGAGCCCTGGCCTCTGACGGCTTCGAGCTCGATCTCGAGCTCGGCGATGGTCTTGAGCGCCTGGGCCAGCTCGTCGGCCTCGAAGCTCTTGACGCCACCGGCGCGGCTGACATCGATCACGGCCTGGCGCTTCCACCTGTAGAGGGTCGCTTCGGAGACCCCGAGCTCCTTGGACAGCGAGCTCACCTTTTCGCCGGCCACCAGACGCTCACAGACCGCCCGGCGGAACTCTCTCGCATAGCGCTTGGGCATGGACTACCTCCTGGTAGCTCACGACCCAACTCTTATAACGCTGGCTCGGGCTTAGGGGGTAAGCCCACCCAGTGCGCCTGAAGAGTCTCGGTTGATGCTTGACCGATTGGTCTCGGTTGATGCTTTACACCTTCGGGGTCAATTGTGACGTGAACTGGGCACTTGGGCCCGTTTTTTTCGTATGCCTCCCTTCGAAGTTCTGAGCACGGTCTTGATCAGCTCGTTGCCCGACCAGACTTCGAGCAAGGTCTCGCTGACGTGGACGTCGACGACCTCTTTGGCCCGGTGCTTGCCGACGCTGAAGACTTGCCAGGCCACCGAGATGACGCCAGTCGAGGCGACTGTGCGCGTGATCCAGTCGTCACCGGCGCGGTGATCGTCCAAGGCGCGGTCGTCGAGGGCGAGCTCGGGCCCAGAGCGCGCGACCAGGTAGCGCTGCGCAGGAGTGCCCATCTTGAGGCTCTGGTGTGGTCGCTCGTGGTTGTAGCTCTCGATCCAGGCGCTGAGAGCCTTTTGTGCGATCTCGAGGTTGTCGAAGATCTGACCGCCCAAGAACTCGTGGCGCAAGGTGCGGTGGAATCGTTCGACCTTGCCGTTGGCGCTCGGGGTCCGTGGCGGCGTCAGGCGATGCGCAACGCCGTTCTCCCGGCAGATCTTGTCGAAGAGGACCTCGGTTGGGGCGAGGCCATAGCGGTTCGTGAAGACCTTGCCGTTGTCGGTCAGCACCTCCTCGGGCACGCCATAACGCTCGAGGGCCGCCACGAAGTGGGCACAGACCGGTCGAGCGAGGGCACGGACCATGACGCCGGCACAGACGCAGAATCGAGAGTGGTCGTCGATGCCGGTGAGGATCTTGCACTCGGTGCCGTCCTCTAAGAGGACGCCGCCGACGACGTCCATCTGCCAGAGCTCGTTGGGGCGGGCGCGCTCCCAGCGTTTGTAGTCCTTGACTCGCTTGCGCTGGGACTTTGGGACGACCAAGCCGTGACGCGAAAGGGACCGGGCGATGGCCGCCCGAGAGGGCAGAGGTTCGACTCCTTCACGCCCCAGGCGGTGCAACAAGGTGATGGGGCCCCAGCTCGGATGTTGGCGGCGCAGCTCAAGAAGCCTCGCTTCGACTTCGCCTGACATCTGGTGCGGACAGGTCCGAGTCCGATGGGACTGGTCGCGCAGGCCCTCGATCCCGCCGGCCTCATAGCGACGCAACCAGGCGTGGACCACCTGGCGGGACACGCCGAACGCTTCGGCGACCTCTCGGACGGTGAGCCCGTCACGCAATACACCTAGGACTGCTTCGTATCGCTGCTCCATCTTGGTGATCTCCAACAACACTCGGCCACCTCCCTCGGTCGTGGGCACGAGCCGAGCCAGGTGGAACCGAGGTGTCAAGCATCAGCCGAGACTGCGTCAACGATCAGCCGA
>DATKHZ010000102.1:0-2243 GCA_035509995.1 Acidimicrobiales bacterium
GTACGCCGACCGCGTCCTGTTCCTCGCCGACGGGAAAGTGGTGGGCGAGCTGGACAGCCCGACCGCCAGCTCCGTCCTCGAGCGGATGAGCGGACTGGGAGCCTGACATGCGCAACGCGACCATCAGGGGCTTGCTCGCACACAAGCTCCGGCTCGCGCTCACCTCGCTCGCCATCGTGCTCGGGGTGACGTTCATTTCCGGGAGCTTCGTGCTCACTGACACGCTGCACAGCCTGTTCGACGGGTTGGTCGGCAACATTTACCAGAAGATCGACTTCGAAGTCCGCGGGGTGGCGCAGTTCCCCACGAGCGATGCAGCCAACGCGGTGCGCAACCCCCTCCCCGAACCGCTGCTCGGGTCCGTGCGCCACGTCCCAGGCGTCGAAGCCGCTTACGGGGGGGTCTCGGGGTACGCGCAGTTCCTCTCCCGCCAGGGCACGCCGATCTCGAACGGGGGGGCGGCAACCCTTGGGCTCGACTTCGACCCGGACCAACAGATCTCCGAGCTCCGACTTGTCCAGGGAAGACCGCCGACGGGCCCTGATGATGTCGTGATGGACGCTGGGACAGCCAGCAAGTACCACTTTGGGGTCGGTCAGAGCGTCCGGGTCCTGTCGGCCGCGTCGGCACCGCGCGCCTTCACGATCAGCGGTATCGCCCGGTTCGGCAACGTCAACAACCTTGCTGGCGTGACCCTCGCCGCCTGGGACCTTCCCACCGCTCAACAGGAAATGGGGGAAGCGGGCCAGCTCGACGATATCAACGTCGTGACGACGCCGGGAGCCGACAAGGCCACGGTGCAGGCCGCCATCGACAGGGTGCTGCCCAAGGGTGCTGAGGTCGTTACTGGACAGACCGTGGTCAACGAACAGGAGAGCTCGATCAACCAGGCGCTCTCGTTCTTCTCGACTGCGCTGCTCGTGTTCGCCTTCATCTCCCTGTTCGTCGGCGCGTTCACAATCTTCAACACGTTCTCCATAACCGTCGGGCAGAGGACGCGAGAGCTGGCCTTACTGCGAGTCGTGGGGGCCAGCCGGCGCCAGGTGTTCCGCTCTGTCCTGGGCGAGGCGGCAATCGTGGGGACGGTTTCCTCTGCCCTCGGTGTCGGGCTCGGCGTGCTCGCCGCGGTCGGGTTGGAGGCGCTGCTGAGGGGCTTCGGGATCACCTTGCCCACCGGGCCGATCGTGTTCGAGGCCCGTACCGTGGTTGTCGGCCTCATAGTCGGCATCGGAGTGACCGTCCTTTCGGCAGTGAGCCCGGCGCGGCGTGCAGTGCGTGTCCCACCGGTCGCCGCCATCACGGACCTTCAGACCGGTACGGAAGTCTCGGCCCGGCGCCGCGTCGCCAGAGGCGGAGCTGTGTTCGCCCTCGGCGCTGTCCTGCTCGCCGTCGGGCTCTCCGCGCCGATCGCCCTCCTCGTCGGCCTCGGTGCGCTCGGCATCTTCGTCGGCACTTCCATGGTCGCCCCTGCTCTGGCTCGCCCGCTTGCGAGCGCGATCGGGCGACCGGTCGCCCGCCTCACGGGTATGCCTGGCCGGCTCGGTCGGGAGAACTCAATGCGCAGCCCGCGACGCACCGCGCAGACGGCGTCGGCCCTCATGGTCGGCATCGCCCTGGTATCGGCTATGTCAGTGTTCGGGGCGTCGATCTCGAGATCGGCGACGGCCAGCGTGGACGGAGCCATCAAGGCTGAACTGCTCGTCACCGGCACGAGCAGCGGGGCCGGTTCGTTCAGTAATTCCCTGGCGGAAAAAATCGCCACCTTGCCCGGTGTGAGCGCATCTTTGATCGGCTACGGGGGAGAGTTCGAGGTCCGGCAATCCGTCGAGGCACTCAAGGGCGTCACTACCCAGGGCTTGTCCGAAACGGTCAACTTGCACGTGACAGGCGGGAGCACCGGGGCGTTGAACGAGGGCGATCTCCTCATCGACTCCAGCACCGCCAAATCCGACCACCTCTCGGTCGGCGACGATGTGCCCGTGAAGTTCGCCCTCACGGGGGCCTCAAAGATGCGGATCGGCGGGATCTATAAGGCGAACGCGATCATTGGGAGCTACCTCGTCGGGCAAGCCTTCTACCTCTCGCACTACAGCCAGCCGCTTCCCGGGGCGGTGCTGTTGGAGACCGGCGGCGGTAATGCGACCCAGAAAGTCCAAAATGAAGTGGAGCACGTCCTGGCGCCCTACCCGACCGTCCAGGTCCAGACCCGGGCCCAGTTCGAAACGTCCCAGATTTCCGCGGTC
>DATKHZ010000103.1:0-9093 GCA_035509995.1 Acidimicrobiales bacterium
TGTCGATGTACGCGGCGGGAGAACAAGGCGTGCGGTTGAACGTCCCATTTCGGTCTCTCACCAAGCGCGAGCGCGACATCGTGCTCTACGGCCCACCCGTCCAGCGCCAGGTGACGTTGAGCTCCGGGCGGACCGGTCGAACCGTCCAGCTGACGGTCAACTACGACAACGCGGTCACCGCGGTGGAGCGGTCGCTGCGCAGCGAGAACGCACGCACGCGACAACTGAGCGAGCGGTTCACCCACACGAGCGTCTGCTCGGTCTGCGGCGGCACGCGGCTCCGCCCGGAGGCGCTCGCCTCTCTGCTTGGCGGTCTCAACATCGCCCAGGTGAGCGCGCTCGGTCTCGCTGCGCTCGGTGAGTTCGCGTCCGCGCTCCCGGGTGGGCTTCCCGTGGAGATCGCTCGCATGACCGATGGTCTGCTTTCCGAGCTCGACGGAAGGCTCGCACCGCTGCTCGACGTCGGCCTCGGCTACCTCCCGCTCGACCGAACCGGCTCATCGCTCTCGACTGGGGAGCGCTAAAGGATCGAGCTCACTTCGACCGTCCGGGCGAGCACGACCGGCATGCTCTACGTGCTCGATGAGCCGTCGGTGGGCTTGCACCCGAGCAACGTTGCAGGGCTTCGGCGAACGATCCAGGAACTGGTCGCGAACGGGAACTCCGTCGTCATCGTGGAGCACGAGCGCGAGCTCATCCGAACCGCCGACTGGGTGATCGAGCTCGGGCCGGGGGCGGGAGTTGATGGTGGGGTGCTGATAGCGCAGGGCCGCCCGATCGACCTGGAGCAAAACCCAAGGTCTGTGATGGGCCCCTATCTGGCCGGGTCGGTTTCCGTCGCCCGTCGTCAGCGTCCGTTCGATCACGATGGCCCACGAGCCGACATCGAGATCGGCGAGCTCTTCAACCTGCGCAACGTGAGGGCGACTTTCCCGATGAACCGCCTGACCGGGGTCGCCGGACCCTCGGGTGCAGGCAAGACGGCGCTCATCCTCGACAGCCTCGTCCCGGCTCTCCGCGCCCGTTTGAGCGGGGCCCCGCTCCCTACGCACGTCCGCCACCTCGACACCGGCGGTGTCCGCCAGGTGGTTGAACTCGACGCATCCCCGATCGGCCAGAACGCCCGCTCGACGCCCGCGACCTACTCGGGAGCTTTCGACGAGATCCGCCGCCTGTTTGCGAGCTCTGCGGCGGCCCGACGACGGCGGTGGGAACCGGGGCATTTCTCGTTCAACACCAAAGAGGGACAGTGCCCGACATGCTTCGGCCTCGGCCACATCGACCTCGACGTCCAGTACCTGCCGGACATCCCCATCACCTGCCCGACCTGTCGGGGCGCTCGCTTCAACGACGCCACCCTGGAGGTGCAGTCCGACGGGATGACGATCGCCGAGGTGCTGGACCTGAGTGTCGAGGACGCGCTCGAGCACTTCGCGGACCAGGCGAGCGTCCTCGGCCCGCTGCGGCCGGTGCGCGAGGTGGGGCTCGGGTACCTCCGCCTAGGTGAGCCGACGCCGTCGCTGTCAGGCGGGGAATCGCAGCGGCTCCGGATCGCCTCCCGGCTGCGGAGCAGCCAGCGCGGCGCGCTGTACGTCTTCGACGAACCGACCACAGGGCTGCACCCGCGCGACGTCGCGACCTTGACGGAGGTCTTCGACCGACTGATGGACGCGGGCGCGACGATCGTGGTAATAGACCACGACCTCGATTTGCTGGCCGCATGCGACTACATCATCGACGTCGGCCCGGGAGCCGGCCCGGAGGGCGGAAGGATCGTAGCCACGGGAGCGCCGCTCGAGGTTGCCACGGCACCCGAAAGCGTGACCGGGCCGTGGCTCGCCGAGCATCTCGGGGTGACGCGCGCCACCGAGCGCGGCCGGCCCTAAGTCGAGCCAAGCATGCCTGAGCGGGAAAATGCACGACGCTAGTCCCCTGGTTCGCTCGGCGCGACAATGGCTCTATGGCAAAGCACCCGAAGAGCAAGCGCTCTGACATTGTCCACGAGCGCCCCAAAGAAGACTGGCACAAGTTGCTCGACGAGCTCACCGTGGCGAGGGCCGGAGACGACATCACCATCGAGCTGCTGGACGTCGAGTTCGGCGACGAGTTCGAGGCCGAGCGGGTACCGCTGGCCTACATCGAGTACGACGAGCACGCCGACGAAGCTTCGGTCGGTGTGGGTGGGCGGGACGGCCGCTATCCAGTGGTGCTCCGGCACTCGATCGGGCACCCTACCTCGATCCTCACCGACTCAGACCCGCCGGTGCTGCCTCTGGCCGTGCAGATCGTGGGTGCCGATGGGTCACAGACTGTGGTCACCGTCCTCCCCCGTTCAGCGGAGGGCTAGTACCCCTCAGCTGGCGGCTCTGATCCCTGGTTCGGCGCCGTCCCGAAGAAAGAGCGGGATTTGGTGCAAGGGAGCCGGCACATTGACTTTGGCACCCGGAGCGACGACTTCGCCTGTCCATGCATTGGACCAACGCGCCCCGGCGGGGAGGTACACGTCCCTCTCCCTCGCCCCGTGCGCGAGCACTGGGGCCACGAGAATGTCGGGCCCAAACATGAACTGGTCGTCGACTTCCCACGAGCCGGTGTCCGCCGGGAACTCGACCAGAAGCGGGCGCATTATCGGGGTGCCGGTCGCGCTGGCCTGCCTGGCTTGAGCGTGGACGTAGGGGCGTAGGCGCTCGCGCATGTGCAGGTACTCGCTCAATATCTCGTATGCGTCGTCACCAAAAGACCAGACCTCGTTGGGGCCGCCGGTCATGGCGACGCCCATCGCCGAGGCGGGCAAGCGGTCGCCGTGGAGCCGGGTCAACGGGCAGAACACGCCGTACTGGAACCAGCGCACCAATAGTTCCCGGAAGGCCGGGTCGTCCGGGTCCCCGCCCGAGAAACCCCCGATGTCGGTCGTCCACCATGGGATGCCGCTCATGGCCATGTTGAGCCCGGCCCGTACCTGGACGCCAAAGGACTCGAGGGTGGAAGGTATGTCGCCCGACCACACTGCCGCTCCGTACCGCTGGCTGCCCGCCCATGCTGAGCGGCAGAACACAAGTACCTCGTCCTCCCCTCGCGCCGTCATGCCCTCGTAAAAGGCGCGGGCATGCTCTCTAGGATAGAGGTTGGCAACCTCCGGCCCAGGCCCGGCGGCGTAACGCAAGCTCGCCGGGTGGTGTGGTTTGATCTCCGGCTCGCAGGCGTCGAGCCAGAAGACACGCACCCCAGCTTTGTAGTACGACTTTTCGACTTGGTCCCAGATGTACTGGCGAGCCTCCGGGCTGGTCGGGTCGTAGAAGGAAACGCCGATCCTCGAGCTCAGGCCTCGCTCCGGCCATTCTGAGTACACGGCGGTCCCCTGTTCGTTCGAGATGAGCAACCCGCGGTCCACCATCGGCTTGTAGTTGCGGGACAACGGGCTCAACGAAGGCCACACCGACACCATGAGCTTGGTGCCCATCGACTCGAGCTCGTTGACCATCGCGACAGGGTCGGGCCATTCACCGTTGTCGAAGCTCCAATCCCCGAGGTACTCCCAGTGGAAGAAGTCGCTCACAATGACGGACAGAGGAAGACCCCTCCGGTGGTACTCGCGGGCCACCGATAGGAGCTCGTCCTGGGTACGGTACCGCAGCTTGCTCTGCCAAAAGCCGCTCGCCCACGACGGTAGCTCGGGACTGTGGCCCGTGACGTCGGCGTAATTCGAGAGCAAATCGACCGGTGTGTCGCCGGCCGTGACCCAGTAGTCGATCTGGCGGGCGCTGTCGGCCACCCAGCGGGTCCCGTTAGCGGCCAGCTCGACGCGGCCCACCGCCGGGGAGTTCCACAGGAAGCCGTAGCCCCTGCTCGATACCATGAACGGGACCGAGACCTCGGCGTTGCGCTGGACCAGGTCGACAACCAAGCCCTTTTGGTCGAAGTGACCATGAAGGTGCTGGCCCAGCCCGAAGAGCTTCTCGTCGTCGTAGGCGCGGAAGCGCTGCTCTATCCGGTAGTGCCCGTTGCCGTTTGCTGCAAAGAACCTCGGCCCCGGCCACCAGAAGTGAGCCTTCTCCTCGGACAGGAGCTCGCGGTCGTCGTCCGAACGCCAAAAACTGACCATCCCGTCCGCACTGATCAGAGCCCGAAGCTTGCCGTTGACAAGGACAGCGCCGTCACTGTTCGCATTGCTTGTTAGCGTGGGCGCTGGCGTGATGAGGGCACCTGGCACGTCCTCGATGATCGGCCCCTGCCCTGCGCGGACCCTGATCGAGTCGTCCCCCCAGCCCTCGATGCGCAACCACTCGTGCCCAAGGGTAATTTCGATGGCGGGACCGCTGTTATCGAGCATGAATAAAGCCTTTCTGGTTGTACGGCTTGGATGGTCAACCCTTGAGCGCGCCGGTCCGGAGCCCGCCGAACACGTACCTCTGGCCGAAACCGAGGATGAGGCCCGATGGGATGGCAGCCAGAACGACCGTAGCAAGTACCCCACCCCAGTCCACGGTGTTGTTATTGAAGAAGTCCAGGAGCCCTTTGGTGAGCGGCGTCACATTGCCGCCAGCGGTCAAGGTGTACGCGTAGAGGAAATCGCCCCAGGCGAAAAGGAACACGAACAGTCCCGCAGTTATGATCGCGGGCACCGCAAGGGGCGCGACCACAGAACGGAAGGTCCGCCACTCCGAGGCTCCGTCGACGTAGGCGGCGTCGGAGAGCTCGACCGGGATAGAACCCATGAAGGCGCGCAACACTAACGTGGCGAAAGGCATGCCGTTGGTGGAATCGGCGATGATGAGGCCGGCGATGCTGTTGAGAAGGTGAAGGTGCACGAACAATTTGTAGAAGGCCAGGCTGAGCGATATCCCCGGGACCATTTGAGTTACTAGGAGCACCATGATCGCGCCGGAAACGATGGCACGGTTCTTGAGATAGCCGAGTTTTGTCAGGCCGTACGCGGCGGGCAGGGCGGCCCCGATCGAAAGAGCAACGGCTCCCAAGCCGATCAGCAAGCTGGTGATTATGTTGCCTGACTCGGCATCGAAGGCAACTCGATAGTTGCTAAGAACGAAATGGCTCGGCACGAGGGACTGCGAAAGCGCTTGGAATGAGCTTGTCGGCTCGAGCGAGCTCTCGGCGGTGAAGTATATGGGGAGCAACATGACACCGGTGATCGCCAAGGCACCGATAGGGAGGACAATCGGACGCGCGTACCGTTGCCAGATGAACCTCGTCGAGCGGCGCGTTGTCATGCCATCGCCACCTCACGTCGCGTAGCCCGGATGTAGACGACCCCAACGATCATGCAAAAGATGAACAGCATGTCGGCAACAGCCGCGCCATCACCGGTCTGAAAATTGGTGAAGGCAAGCTGGTAGGCCCAAGTCGACATGAGCTGGGTCCCATTGTCGGGGCCCCCATTGGTCAACAGGATCACGGTGTCGAATGTCTTGACCGTGTAGATGATGCCCAACATGATGACTATGAGCGCTACCGGGCGTAACAGGGGCACGGTCACGTAACGGAAGCGCCTCCAGGGGCCAGCCCCATCGAGGGCAGCCGCTTCGCGGAGCTCAATCGGTATGTCCTGTAGCCCCGAGTACAGCAGCACGGCGTTGAAGGGGATCCCGATCCAGATGTTGACGACGGTGACCACGAACATGGCTTTTAAGGACGAGTCGAACCAGAAGATCGGGGAATGGACCACGTGGAGCGAACGGAGCATCTCGTCGATGATGCCGCCCTGGCCGGCGAACATTATCGAAAAGATCGTGGCGCTCGCGATCGGCGGGAACAGCCACGGTACGATTATCAGGCTCCGTAGGAACTTGGCCAGGAAGAAGCGCCGGTTGAAGTACGAAGCGATGGCGAGACCGATGCTGAACTGGAAGACGATCGACAGCACGAGGAAAATCGCCGTGTTCATCAGGGCCGTCCGCGTGACTGGGTCGTTGATCTCGACCTTGTAATTGTGGAGCCCGACAAACGGCCCGCTCCCGGCGATGAAACCGAGGTTTTCGACGCTCATCGTGAAGCCGTAGATGAGCGGGTAGGCGAAGAAGATGATCACATAGGCGAGCGCAGGTATCACGAACGCGAGCAGGATCGCGTACCTACGGTGCAAGCGCAGCCACTGCCACGTCCTGGCGGGCCGGGTGGGCCTTCCCCCCTCGATCGCACCATCTTGCCCGGGGACCACCCGGCGGCTGCCGCGAACAGCCGGGCGGGCCTCGGCGGGCGCTGTGTTTGCGCCCGCCGAGCCGGCCACCGACAAGGTTGCTAGTCGCTTAGAGAGCGATAGATCGTCGCTAGGCAACTACTTGTCCACCTCTGGCGTGCCAAGAACGGGCTCAGTTCCCTTCGAGTATCGCGTTGACATTTTTCTGAGCAGTCGCGAAGGCAGCCGCCGGCGTCTGCTTGCCGATGAGAGCCGATACGATGCCGTTGCCGACAGCGCTCTCGACCCGCGGGTACAGGACGCCAAGAGTACCGGTGCGCACGAAGCCGTGGGCGAGCTCGGCCTCGAAGGGCTGGTAGAGCGGGCTCGCCGTCTTGGCCCAGATCGGGACAGCGGCCTGGACTGTCGGGATGTCACCCGTGTTGGTGCCGAAAGCCGCGTCGACCGAAGGTTGGGCCATGTAGTTGAGCAGCTCGAAAGCGGCCTTTTCGATCGCGGTGCTGTGCTTCGGGATAGTCCAGACCTCGCCTCCAATCGGGCCGACAACAGCTTGGCCGGGGGTGTTGACCGGTATCTCGACGGCGCCGTAGTTGAGGCCCGTGACCGCGTTCAGGTTCCCGAAATTCCAGGGCCCGTTGACCATCATGGCGGCCTTGCCGGCGGCAAACGCCGCCTCGGGTTGTCCCTGGTTCCAGTTGGTGACGTCCTTGTCCACGGCCCCCTCTTTCACGAGGTCAGTCCACAAAGTTAGTGCCTGCACTGACTGAGGCGAGGTGAGGTCGGTCAGGCTCCCCCCGTTGGTCAGGAGGAAGGGGAGGAACGTCCACACGTTGCAGCCCGAGCAGTTCTCGCCAGCGAACGCGAGGCCATAGTGCTGCGAGTTGGTCAACGCCTTGGCATCTGTCAGAAGTTGTGCCCAGGTAGTCGGCGGCGTGATGTTGGCGGCCGAAAGAATAGCCTTGTTGTAGAACAAGGCGATCGTATTGGTATAGAGCGGGTAGCCATAAATGGTCCCGTTGAACTTTGCCTCTTGTTGCTGGGCCTTGCCGAGCGCCGGGATGGCGGTCTTGCCGAGCGAGCTGAGCGGCGTGAGCACGCTGTACGAGGCGATGGTGGGGATCATCGGGTTGTCCAGCATCAGGACGTCGGGCAGGGTCCCAGCGGAGGCTTCATCCGCGACCGTCGTTAGGTACTCCGGGCTGTTGGGGATGTCTTCCCTCTTGACGACGATCCCCGGGTGGCTCTTCTCGAAATTGCTGAACACCGTGTTGAGGTAAGTATGAATGGGCCCGGCGCTCGCAGGGTAGTAAGACGTCTCCGTCAAGGTTATCGTGCTGCTGGCGGCCGAGGCTTGCGCGGCGGGCACGACCAGTAGGCTTACGACTGACCCGGCTGCAAAAAGGGCGCGCAAGGTTCGGCCAGCTGTCCAGGGCTGACGACCGAGCAGGGCGTCGCCTGCTGGCCGGATGTTCTTTCTGGTCAATTCATTTCTCCTTTGTTTGTCTTTGTTCCCTAGTATTTCCATGAAACGTGTAGGCAAGAGCCCCGAAGATTGCTACTTGCTTTTTGTTGCTTCCCGGTTTGCTTTCGTCACCCTTTCACTCGCCGGACTTTTAGCCGACGAATGGGCGCGACGGTCCCGCGGCCTATCGGACGGGGAGCGGAACAGCTTCTGGGACGCTAGTGTGTTGGGATTATCGGGTTTGTTGCATCCTGGTTCGCTTTGTCCTTATTGGTGTTTTATTTTCCAGGTGTTTCGTCCCACTCTCACCTGTCGCGCCTCCCTGCCGGGGCGGTGCCACGCTGCCGCGGTCCACGTAGGGAGGAGCAAACAGTTCCCGGGACGGTGCTGTCTTTGGATTATCTAGTTTCGCGACCATTGCCGTCACGGCCGCTTCACCCATTTGTGCGGTCGGGACGTCACTGGCAGTTATAGGTACCGCACAACTCGCAGCGTTGCGAGTAGAAGTGACCGCCAAGAGCGACAATTGCTCGGGTATGGCGACACCCTTCTCGATAATGCGGCCCACGAGCCCGACAAGGGCGCGTTCGTTTATTGTTAGGACGGCCGTGACCTCTGGCGCCGCGGCCAATAGCTCGTCAGCGCATTCCTGCCCGGCCTCGCTACTGTCGTCACAACAACGGTGGACGGAGTGCATCCCGAGCTCTGCTGTCCTCTTGCCAAAGGCATCGGCAGCCCGAAAGGCCGGGCCATACTCCTGGTCCAGCAGCTCTTGAGGCCGGTTGACGAAGGCGATGGCTCGATGGCCGATAGCGTGCAGGGTTTCGACCCCATGGGCGACGAGGCCCCCATAATCGAGGTCCACCCAGCTGTGGTGGTCGTCCATGTCCGAGCGGCCTATCGTCACCAAAGGTAAACCCGCTTGCACCAAGGTCGGGACCCGTTGGTCGTGCAGCAACACCTCCATGAGGATGAAACCGTCTACACGCCTCTCTGCGACCAATCGTTCGAAGGCCGCCTCGCGCTGCCTGCCGCTCGGCGACAACAGAATGTCGTAGTCGTGGTCGGCCGCGGCCTCGGCGACGGCCCCCACAAAGTGCAGTTGGTCGACGCTCAAATGCCCTGCCATGGGGGGGATCGCGAGGCCGATCGCCCTGGTCCTTCCCTGGGCCAGCGCCTTTGCGGTCGCGCTCGGCGCGTACCCAACCTCGTCGATAACACGTTGGATGTGTTCCCGCAGGGGGCCGCTGACGGGCCGTTTACCGCTCAGCACATATGAGACCGTGCTTCGAGACACTCCGGCTCGCCGCGCGACTTCTCCGATGTTCACTCGGCCTCCCACGTTTCTCTGCCTCAGTACGATGGTTCGTCGAACCGGTTCGGCGAACCGGTTCGAGTTACTATATAGCTATCCCTCGCGTAGGTCAACCCCCGTTGTGTGACACCCTCTCGGCCAGCAAGGGCCGGGGCTCGGCGT
>DATKHZ010000104.1:0-3044 GCA_035509995.1 Acidimicrobiales bacterium
TCGACGGACGGTTGGTAGAGGGCCGTACTGGCAACGCCGGGCACGTAGGCCACGTCTTGGTGACGCCCGGGGGAAGGCGTTGCTCTTGCGGGGGCCGCGGTTGTCTTGAAGCGGAGGCTTCGGGATGGGCCATCGCCGCCATTACGGGCCGCCCGCCGTCTGAAGCCGGCCCGGAGACGATCGAGCGTACCGGTCGGCTGGTGGGCCAGGCGCTGGCTTCGGTCGCAAACTTGTGCGACCTCGACCTGATCACCGTGGCCGGTTCGGTTGCCCTCGGTTACGGCGCCCCATTTTTTCAAGCGGCCAACGAAGCCCTGCACGACAATGCCAAACAGACGTATGCCCAGAACACCCAGGTTGTACCGGCCGGTTTGGGCGCCAGAGCGCCCCTGATAGGGTGCGCGGCCGTGGCCTGGCGAGGCCTCGGTGAGGAACTGCTGGCCACCAACGGCGGGTCTGAGGGGACTTAGGTCTGAGGGGATTTTATGGCGAGCCTTCACCCAAACATTCCCGTTTCGGTCGGGTCAACGGGCCCGCGTCAGGTGCAGCAGCATGCTCTCGAAGTCGGAGGCGTTGGGAAAAGGTATGCCGATCTCCTCGAGCACGGCACCGAGGTAAGACCGGTCAGTCTCGAGGTCCCGGTAAAGGGCGGCAGGCTCGAGGCCGACAAGCCGTACCCGGTGGCTCGGAAGAGTAGGCCGAAATCGCCGCAGGCCGGTCCATGCCAGCACAACGACGTCCATCTCGTCGCGGCTTATGAACTCGACTGCGCCGAGTGTGCCAGTGCGCGTGCTTGCCAGCCGGTAGGACCGTCCGTGTTGCACAGTCGGCCGGACCGACTTGTAGGTAGAGATCAGAGCCTTGGCTTCTGCGAGCTCAGCGCTTGACCACTCGGCGAGGTCGCCGCCGATCCCGAGGGAGCCGGCCATCGCGACGTGGAAGCGGTAGCGCAAAGGTAACCGCCGGCCGGTGTGGACATTCGGGCTGTCGGTCACCCAAGCCGCCATCGCCATCGGAGCGTGAGCATAGGAAAATCCCTCCTGGATCGCGATGCGGTCCCAGGCATCGGTGTTGTCGGAGGTCCAGACCTGCTCGGTGCGAGAGAGGATCCCGATGTCGGCCCGGCCGCCCCCGCCCGAACATGACTCGATGGCAACTTGGGGGTGCACCGCTCGCAAGCGGTCCAAGATGTCGTAAAGGTTGCGGACGTGGTCAACCCAAATCCGCTCGGGGTTGCCGCCGACCTTTTCGGGCCATCCAGGCTCTGAAAATGGCCGGTTCATGTCCCATTTGATGAAAGAGATGTTTTGTTCGTTCAATAGTCGGTCGAGGGTGGCGAAGACCCAATCGGCCACGTCGTCGCGCGCGAGGTTCAAGACCAACTGGTTGCGGCTCTCCGTGCGCGATCTGTTCGCGAAGTGGTAGGCCCAGTCGGGGTGCGCGCGGTACAGATCGCTGTCGGGGTTGACCATCTCAGGCTCCACCCAGAGCCCGAACCCCATGCCGAGCTTGTTCACTCGCTCCACCAACGGTGCTAACCCGCGAGGGAACTTCTCGAGGTCGACTGTCCAGTCCCCGAGCCCTGCATGATCATCGCGGCGGCCTACGAACCAACCGTCGTCCACCACGAACAGCTCCACTCCCACCTCGGCCGCTAGCTCGGCTAGCTCGGCCTCTCTTTGCTCGTTCACGGAGAACTCCGTCGCCTCCCAGGAGTTGTAAAGGACCGGTCGCAGAGGCGGAAGGTCTTGAGTTGGCTCGAGGCCGCCCGGGGCGACGGGTGATGGGAACGATGGGCTACCGCCGGGGCGGGACCGGTTGCTGAGGACATGGCGGAGCTCATAGTCGTGCCAGGTCCGGCTCATCTCCCCGAAGCCCTCGCTGGTGTAGCACCCCGTAAATACTGGTAACACCAGCTCGGTCCCCGCAGCAAGCTCGTAGGGCGCGTCGAAGTCGTTCAAGCCACCCGAGGCGTGGACCTTACCGGTGCCGGTTGTTTCGACGACGAGCTTCCATGACCCGCTCCAGGCGAGCTGACCACTGAAAACCTCGCCGTGCGCCTCCGAGGCGGCACCATCAGGGTCGAGGGCGAAGAACGGTTGCAACTGATGGCTGGTAACGCCTCGCCGGCTCTCGAGGACCGTTTTACCCGGAGTAAGGGTGTGCTCGACAGGTTGGGTCTCCCGTCCCCAGCCGCCATGGAGGTATGTGAGGCGCCAGTTTCGCCGCTCGGGCATCCACCAGTTGGCAGAATGAGCCTGGCGCAAGACGATCGTGCCCTCTTCCCCAACGTTGACAAGTTTCACCCAGCGCTCGAGCACGTCGCTGCCGTCAAAGATGCGATAGCAGAGCTCCGCTCGTAGCGGGTAAGCCAGGTCGGCTAGCACTAGCACGAGTGTCGATGCGTGGCCTTCGTGTGCCACGTCGCTGGCTACGAGCTGCCATTCGATGGCGCGTGTCCCATCGGCGTACTCCACCTTTAGCGAAGGCTCGTCGTAGCGCAGTCCTCCCCAAGCGACGTACTCGAGCGGCTCTTCCTCGCCCCAGCCTGATCGCTCCACCTCGGTCCCAATTTCGCTCAGGGCCTCGTGGTCGAGAGGTCGTCCCCAATGCAGATGCCGTGGCAGACGCCGCTCGCCCGCGAACCCGATGCTGTAGCTCGATTTGGCCATTCGCAACAACCAGGTGGAACTACGCTCGTCAAAGCTTATTTCGCTCAACATGCCCTCCATGACGCCCGACCCCGGACAGGCTATAGCCCTAATTTGTCGTGTTCCACTAACGAACGGCCACACAATTTGGACCTGAACAATTACCGCAGTGACCTCCCCGAGAAGCTGGCGGTGACGATGGCGGCTCGGGCGGCTCACGTCCTCGGCCTCAATTCGGACGGGGACGTTGTCAAACCGGCGCGGGGCCTCTACCCGCACCAGTGGAGCTGGGATACCGCGTTCATCGCCATCGGGTTGTCCGCCCTCGACGTCGACCTCGCCTGCCGCAACCTCGATGCCCTATTTACCGGCCAGTGGCGCAACGGCATGGTG
>DATKHZ010000105.1:0-2029 GCA_035509995.1 Acidimicrobiales bacterium
AGACGTTCACGTTGGGCCGTCGGACCACGTCGATTGGCTCGAGGACCGCAAATGGGCGTATATCCGTCTGGAAGGCCGGAATTTCGGTGATGTCCCACTTTCTATCGAGCTCAAGATCGAGGTGTGGGACTCGCCTAATTCGGCAGGCGTAGTCATCGACGCTGTCCGCTGTGCAAAACTGGCGCTCGACCGCGGTATCGGCGGCCCGCTCTTCGGGCCGTCCGCTTATTTCATGAAGTCACCGCCGGTCCAATACCACGACGACGTGGCCCGCCAGATGGTGGAGGACTTCGCCGCAGCCACGACACCTACTGCGCTTTAGCGCCTAGGACGGGTCTTCTTTTACGCCCCAGGCAACGGGCGCGCCGCGCCGGGTTGGGGGCTCGCCGATTCGGGTTGGAGGGCCCACCAGTCGTCGAGGAGCCTGAGGGCGTCCTCGCGGGAGTGCGGTCCGTCCTCGAGGCGAAGCTCGAGAAGGTGACTGAGCGCCCGGCCTACCAGGGGGCTGGGCGCGAGCCCCAGGTGGGCCATGACCTCACGGCCGTCCAGGTCGGGACGGATCGAGGCGAGCTCCTCTATCTCGCGAAGCTCCGCTATGCGCGCCTCGAGCTCGTCCATGCGCTGCGACAGGGCAGCTGTGCGGGCCGGGTTCCGGGTAGTGCAGTCGGCACGCGTCAACTCGTTGAGCTCCTGGAGGAGGTCGCCGGCGTCCCGGACGTACCGGCGGACTGCGCTGTCCGTCCAGCCCATGCCATAGGTATGGAAGCGGAGGTGCAGTTCAACGAGCCCGCTCACTTTTTCGATGTCGTCGGCCGGGTAACGCAGGGCGCGCATGCGGTCGCGCGTCATCCGGGCCCCCACGAGCTCGTGGTGGTGGAAGCTGACCGTCCCTCCCGGCCCGAAAGACCGGGTCTTGGGCTTGCCGATGTCGTGGAAGAGTGCGGCAAGGCGAACTATCCGGTTGGGCCTGGCCCGTTGCACGACGGCAATGGTGTGGGCCAGTACGTCCTTATGGCGGTGGACAGGGTCCTCTTCGAGAGCGAGGGCGGGCAGCTCAGGGAGGAACTCCTCGGCGAGGCCGGTCTTTACGAGGAACCAGAGGCCCTCCGAGGGGTCTTCCACCACGAGCAACTTGTCGAGCTCGTCCCGCACACGCTCGTCCGAGACGATGTCGAGCCGGCCCCGAAGACGGCCGACCGCCTCTCTCAGCTGCGGCTCGGGCTGGAGGCCATAGCCAGCAATGAAGCGGGCTGCCCGCATCATGCGCAGGGGGTCGTCGGTGAAGGAAATCTCGGGGGAAAGTGGAGTGCGCAGCCTTTTCGCGGCGATGTCCGCCACGCCGTCGAACGGGTCGACGAGGGCCAGATCGGGAAGGGAGAGGGCCATAGCGTTGACGGTGAAGTCCCGTCGCGCCAGGTCGGCCTCCAGCGCTGTCGAGAAAACCACGTCGGGCTTTCGTGAACTGCTCTCGTACTCCTCCGACCGGTGAGTCGTTACCTCGAGTCGCCGCTGCCCTTTGGCAGCGCCGATGGTGCCAAAACGTTTGCCCTGGGCCCAGGTGGCGTCTGCCCAGGAAGCCAGCAGCGCCTCCGTTTGGTCAGGCAGTGCATCGGTCGTGAAGTCGAGGTCGACATCCCCTTTGAGCCGGTCTAAAAGCGCGTCGCGAACGACGCCGCCGACGAGGTACAGGTGGAAGCCTGAGCCCGCGAACAGGCGCGCTAGTTCGTTCGCTTCATCGAGCACCGGCCGCAGGCGTTCGGGGATCACAGCGAGAGAGCCTAGGGATCCCGGGGGACCTTCGTGGCATTTATACGGACGGCAGCAAGCCGGCCGTCTGCAGTGCCACGCGGAAGTCGTGCGGGTTGGTTGCGGCCTGGAGGGCGGCGCGCAGGGAGATTTCACCCGCTTTGAACAGATTGAAAAGGCTCTGGTCGAACGTGACCATGCCGTGGTACTCGCCGTCGGCGATCACGTCCTCGATGGTCTCGCCGGAGCCGCCGTTCGGGTCGAGGATGCGGTCCGAGATCCG
>DATKHZ010000106.1:0-14237 GCA_035509995.1 Acidimicrobiales bacterium
CCGCTCGGACACTGAAGGATATGTTGAGCGTCGATGCGAACGCCTCGGTCATCGACTGGCCGTCGAGGGGCTTGTAAGGCCCGTGGTAAATCACCACCGCATCGGACGCTTTGTAGAACAGCGCCAGGTAGATGCCCGTCGCAATCAACAGCACGAAGCAGTACATGGCGATCTCGCCGACCATGAACGACCAGTGGTCCGGGAAGATCTTGTCGAGTGCCGAACGAACCCATTTGGAGGAGCCAAAGCGGTCGTCCGCCCAGTCCAATGCCTGCTGTTCGAGCTTGGCCCTCTTGCGGGCGGCTGAACGCTCTGCGACGGTGCTCATAAGCCGTCCAGTCCCAAGTTCAGGCGAGCGACGCCCATGCTCAGTCCCCTGACCTGTTCCAGAAGCCTGGGCCAATTGGCTCGATGAAATCGCTCAAGGCGATCAGGTAGCCGTCAGAGCGGACACCTAGAGGCAACTGAGGTAGCGGCCTCGGCGCCGGCCCGAACGCAGGCGCAGCGTCCTGGAGGATATTGAACGTCGACTGGTGGCAAGGGCAGATCAGCTGCATCGACAAGACGTTGAACAAGCTGACTGCGCAGCCGGCGTGCGTACAAATCTTTGAAAAGGCGACAATGCCGTTCGCGCCCGAGATCACTTCGAAACCCGCCTGGCCGGTGCGAGCTTTGATCGGGTCGCCCCCGATGTTCAGCACCACCACCGGGGAAGTCGGGTCGTCTATGTAGCCCTCCGGGAACACGGTCATGATCCCGTCGACCATGATGTCGTCCACGTGGAGGGCGACGTTGTCTTCGGTCACCAGCCTCGCGCCTTTGTACCATTTGGTGTGGTAGAGAGCCTGCCCGGGACGGGCACCGAGCGAGGCGAGAGGGAAGATCGCTGCGAGCCCGAAAATCCCGCCGACAGGCACGAGCACCTTCTTCACGAGGAAGCCGCGCCGGGACATCATCGCGTCGGTCCCCCGCGACAACGATTCGACCACCGCCGCTCGCTCCTCTGGGTCCGAAGTACGGTGGTCAGTGCCTCGGCTGGCTATGACGTCGTGGCCAGGGATCAGGTTGCGGGCCCAGAGCACCAGGCCGGTCCCGAGGAGGCCGAACGCAAATAGCAGGAGCAGCCCCTCGAGCTCAGCTTGGCCACCCAAAAGGTAAACGATCACGAACCCGACAGCGCATCCCCCTGCGATTACCCACAGAAAGGCTATGAAGTACTCCATCCGCTTCGCCCGCCACGGGTCGTCGCGCAGTGGGTACCAGGTGTCGTCCTGGTCCGGAGGGACGTCGTCGGGCCACGGGGTGGCTTCGCCAGCACCGTCGTCAGGTCCGTGCGTACCTGTGAAGATCTTGGGGGACTTGGTCGCAGTCATGGCCTACCCACGGTTCCCTATCAACCTCGAGCATAGGAGCAGTACCCCGAGCCCGAAGATCACACCTACAAAACCCTCCGGGACCGGGCCGAAGTGAGCTATCCCGAGCCCGCCAGGGTCCGGGGTGTGGCCCAGGTAATAGACGTAGTCAGCTATCGCAGAAACCTGCTGGTCGGTGAACTGGCCGGGGCCCCAGTTGGGCATCGGCCGGGGGCCTACCCGGACCGCCTCGCCGACCTGGGTGCGCGTCGCCTGTCGCAGGCTGGGCACCACGTACCCGTGACTGAGAAGCCCGCCGGACCCAGAGGCGTCGTGGCACTGGGCGCAGTTCATCATGAACAGGGAGTTGCCCTCTGACAAGGTCGGGCAGGTGGGCGTCTCGTTGTTACAGGCTGGCGTGATGTCGGGGATACCTGGCCCGGGCGTACCGTGTTCGATGTCGAGGGCGTTGACGTACGCAACGATGTCGGCGATCTGGTTTTTGTTGAAAAATGGCGCGTGGCTGGTCGGTTCGAGGTTGGGCGAGCTGAGAGGCATCCGGCCGGTGGAGACGAAGAAGTCCACGGCCGCCGCCCCGACGTTGAGTAGCTCCGGGCCCCTCCCACCGATGCCTCCCACACCGTGGCAGGCGGCACAGTGCTGGTCGAACAGCGTCTGGCCCGCCTGAATGCTGACGGGGCTCAGCGTGACGGGCTTCATCTGTGCTGGCGCGGCGGCGGTCCAGAACAGCACTGCGAACATCGCCATTGCAGCCCCGACCAGAGCTGCAGGCCCGACCAGCGCGTGGCGCAAGCGACTGCCAGAGGAGTTCTTCGCCCTGCGGGCCACGAGCTTATTGGTCGTCATTCAGGTGGGCCGTCGTGATCCGGTTGGCATGGTCATTTGGTCGATGGGAGGAGCCAGATCATTGCGTAAAGGCCGATCCACACCACGTCTACGAAGTGCCAGTAATAAGAAAGCATCTCGACGTGCGGGGCACTGCGATGCCCACCGAAGCGGATCCGCGGGTTGAGCGAACGAAAGTACATGAAGACCATGGCGGCGAGGCCGCCCAGGACGTGCAGGAAGTGAACGCCTGTAAGGACGTAGAAAGCCCCGCTGAATGCGCTCTGCTGGAGCGAGAAGTTACGGGTGGCGTAGTCGACGACCTGCATACCCTCGAAGATCGCTCCGAGGGCCCACGTGAACGCCAACCAGGCTCGGAACTCCGCCAACCTGTTGCGGTGCACTGCCCTCACCGCGAACTGCATGGTCCCCGACGACAACACGAGGACAACGGTGGCAACGCCAACGGTCTTTGCGTCCACCACGTCGTGGAAGGGCGGCCAGACCACGGTCGCTGAACGTAAGGTCAGGTAGGCAGCGAAGAGCCCACTGAAGAACATCAGTTCCGAGGCAAGCCACACAATCGTGCCGACGTTGACCAGCGCCGGCCGGTACTCAGCGGGCTTCAGCGGCCTTGCGGCGCTGGAGGGAGGGCCGGCAGTCGTGATGGCTGTCATGACCCTTACTTTCTAGTCAAAGCCGCGGGCCCGATCCCAATCGCGCCAACGTCTGGGCAGGGACGCGTGCCGTCAGCGGGCCGGGCGTTGATGAGGGCGGACAACCGAGCGCGGCGCATACGCTTGACGAGTGACCATAGCACCGCGCCTCGGGGCTCTCGGGAACCCGACCGAGTACCGCTACAGCGAGCCCGACGCCAGTGTGCTCGAGACATTTGACAACCCGTACCCCACATCGGCCTGGGTGGTGGCACTGCTTTGCAACGAGTTCACAACGCTGTGCCCCGTGACCGGCCAGCCCGATTATGGCCGGCTCCGGGTCGATTACGTCCCGGGCGGCCTTTGCGTTGAGAGCAAGAGCCTGAAGCTGTACCTGATGCGGTACCGCAACGAAGGTACCTTCCATGAGGCCTGCGTCAACCGGGTAGCCGACGACCTCTTCGTGAGACTTTCGCCCAGGTACCTGCGCGTCTACGGCGACTTCAACGCGCGAGGCGGCATAGCGATAAAGCCCCTCGCCGTCAGGTCTGCGCCGGACCTCTCCCGACCCGAGGAGGAGCGCTGCGTGGCACTGCTGAGCCAAGCGACCACATTCGAACGGCTTGGCGAGTGACCGCCATTTCGGGGGCGGAGCTGGGGGCGGAGCCCGAGCGGGGAGCGGGGCCGGAGCCGGGGGCGGAGCCGGAGCTGGGGGCGGAGCGGGCGGCAGAGCCGGAGCGAGGTGTGAGGTCTGCCCGGGAACTAGGGCGCATAAAGGCCATCTCGGGACCAAAAAGCGCGATAGACGACAATTTCTGTCACCAGAACGCCTTTTGCCACCAGATCACCTCGTCGGTCCCGTCTTCAGCCAATCGATAGGCCCGATGACCTACCTGGTGAAGTCGATCTTTTTTACCCTGCAAGGGGAGGGGTACAACACAGGCACACCCGCCGTTTTCTGCCGCTTCGCGGGCTGCAACCTCTGGACCGGCCACGAGAAACAGCGTTCGATCGCCATCTGCCAGTTCTGCGACACCGACTTCGTCGGGACCGACGGCCCCGGGGGCGGCCACTTCAAGACCGCCGGCGAGCTGGCGAGCGCTGTCGAGTCCATGTGGCGCCCACAGTCCGCTGCGCACCGTTTCGTCGTCTGTACCGGTGGTGAACCCCTCCTCCAACTCGACGAGGCGTTAGTGGAAGCCTTTCACGCCCATGGTTTCAGGATCGCCATAGAAACCAACGGGACGTGCGAACCTCCAGCCAATATCGACTGGATCTGCGTAAGCCCCAAGGCCGGCGCGCAACTTGTCCTCCGGCACGGCAACGAGCTCAAGCTCGTTTTCCCCCAACCTTCGTTGAGCCCTGCCGAAGTCGAGCAGCTCGGGTTCGAGCACTTTTTCCTGCAGCCGATGGACGGGCCTGATAGAGATGCCAACACCGCCCTAGCAGTTGAGTACTGCCTCGAGCACCCACGCTGGCGTCTCAGCCTCCAGACCCATAAGTACCTGGGGATCCCGTAAACGGAAATATTCAAACAGTTCACCTTCGAGGCCGCTCAGCGACCGCCGGCGCCTGGGGAGCCTCGTCTCCGTAGGGCCCTCCGAGCGCTGATACCGTCGACGCACCCACTCAGTCGCTTTTGGGTGCAAGGATCCCTACGGTGGACCAAGCCGAATATGTGCGAGCTGCACGGGCGATCCAAGAAGCCAACATGGCCAAGATCGGCCGGCGGTACCTGGGGAGTAGGCGGACTATCAGGCTCCTTGCCGAGATGGCGCGACAAATCGAGACCAAACTGAGGTCCCTCGACCCTCCTCCCGACGACGCTGCCGCTATTGAAGAGCACTTCATCCGCCCATGGTCGGAATACGCAAAGTTCCTAGAAGCGATGGCTGGTACACGGGTTCCTCGATGGCTTGGCCCCAGTGGCACTCGTCGGTTCCTGGCCGAAGCCCCCGGCGCTCCACAGGACCGCGAAGAAGACATCGACTTCTGTAACGCGTACGGCCTAGGGGACCCCGAGTCAGCGGACCTGGGCTGATGGGGCGAAACGTGCGTCCGAGGGACGGTTTCGTTCCGTTAGGCGAAACCCGTCCCCGGACGTACGGGATCGTCCCCATCAAAGCAACCCAGCCGGGCTCCTCCCCGGAGGGATGGGGTGGGCCTTACCGAAGCGAGCCGCTAGGCGGGTACTTCACTTCCCAGAGGCAGAGGCCGTGCGGTGGCGCGATCGGGCCTGCGGCCGAGCGGTTGCGGGCGGCAAGAACGGCCATGAGCTCGCCGGCCTTGCGCCGACCGAGGCCCACTTCGACGAACAGGCCGACGATGGAACGGACCATCTGGTGACAGAAGGAGACCGCCTCGACCTCGAAGCACAGTCGGAAGCCGCCGAGGTCAGACCACTCAGCGCGAAGGACCCGGCGAACGAGAGGGGCTGGGTTGCCGCGCGCTGCGTGGCAGAACGAGGAGAAGTCGTGCTCGCCGAGCAAAACATCGCTTGCCATCTGCATGGCGCGGAGGTCGAGGCATGTTCCTACGTGCCAGGTCGTGGCGGCATTCAGCGGGTCGGGCCACTCAGAGCACAGCAGGTTGTAGCGGTAGACGCGCGATAGTGCGGAGCGGCGGGCATCGAAGCCGGCGGCTGCCCAGGTTGCCTCGCGCACGACGATCGTCGGGGCCAACATCTTATTGACGGACCGCTGTAGGCGCGCCAGGTCGGCGCCGGCGTTGACCTCGAGGGTCACGACCTGGCCCCATGCGTGCACGCCGGCGTCGGTGCGGCCTGCACAGGTCAGCTCGACCGGGTGGCGCAAGACCCGTTCGAGGGCCGAGCCGAGAGCGCTCGCTACGGTAAAGGTCCCCGCCTGGAGCGCGAAGCCGTGGTACGGGGCACCGAGATAGGCTACGAGCAGGCGAAGGCGGCGCCTCTGCTCCGTTGCTCCCGGCGCTACGAGCGCAATGGGCTCAGACGAGCTCGATGCGGGCCATCGGGGCGTTGTCGCCCTGCCTTGGCCCGAGCTTGAGGATCCGGGTATAGCCACCAGATCGTTCAGCGTAACGGGGCGCTATGTCGGCGAACAGCTTGTGAGCCATGTCCTTGTCGCGGATGAACGCGACGATCTGGCGCTGGTGGTCAACACCGCCCTTTTTCGCCTTCGTCAAGCACTTCTCAAAGACCGGGCGCAGCGCCTTGGCCTTCGCCTCTGTTGTCACGAGGCCTTCGCCGGCTATCAGTGAGGCCACGAGGTTGCCCATCATGGCCTTCTGGTGAGCGGCATCGCCGCCGAAGCGGCGGCCCTTCTTGGGACGACCAGGGATGCCGGACACGTGTTACTGCCCCTGCTTCCCGCGAAGCGAGAGGCCTCGCTCGTCGAGCTTCTGGAGGACCTCGTCGAGGGACTTTTGCCCGAAGTTTGTTATTGCCAGCAGGTCGTCCTCGTTCTTGGAGACAAGCTCGCCGACGGTGTTGATCTGAGCCCTCTTAAGGCAGTTCCGGGGCCGCTCGGAAAGGTCGAGCTCCTCGATGGGGAGGTCGAGGTCGGGCGAGCCGCTGCCGGCGCCGGCGATCTCGCCGAGGACCAGGCCCTGGGGAGACTCGCTCATTTCAGCGACCAGGCCCAGCAATGAGCGCAAGGTGCTCCCGGCGGACGCGAGGGCTTCCTTCGGGGTTATCGAACCGTCAGTGGTGATGTCCAGGACCAGGCGGTCGTAATTTGTCGACTGCTCGACCCGGGCGGGCTCGACAGAGAACGAGACCAGGCGGATCGGGGAGAAAATGGAGTCGACCGGGATGATACCGATCGTGGAAGACCGCTTGTTGCGCTCGGCAGCCACATAGCCCCGCCCTCTTTCCACCGTAATGTCGCACGCCAGGCGGCCCTTAGCGTTGAGGGTGGCCAGGACCAGGTCCTGGTTGAGGATTTCCACGT
Source organism: Acidimicrobiales bacterium (assembly GCA_035509995.1). Taxonomy (GTDB): domain Bacteria; phylum Actinomycetota; class Acidimicrobiia; order Acidimicrobiales; family Palsa-688; genus Fen-671. The sequence goes on from DATKHZ010000106.1 coordinate 6,784, forward strand.
CGGCGGTCGTCTGGATCTCGCCCGCCGTCACTGTGCCAGGGCCCCTCGAGTCGAGCCGGAGCGTCACAGCCTCGTCAGTGTCGACCAGTAGGACGATGTCCTTCAGGTTGAGGATGATGTCGGTGATGTCTTCTTTGATGCCCGGCAGAGTCGTGAACTCGTGCAGCGCGTCGTCGAAGCGGACCTGGGTGACGGCGGCGCCTGGTACCGACGACAACAGCGTGCGCCGAAGCGACACACCAAGGGTGTGACCAAACCCGGGCTCCAAAGGCCCTATGGCGAAGCGCTGGCGGTTCTCTTCTTCTTCTCCGAGCGGTTCGACTGCTGGGCGTTGGATAATAAGCATTGCGGCGGCCCTCCTCGCGGGCGTTACTTAGAAAAGAGCTCGACGATCAGCGACTCGCGCACGGGCACATCGATGTGCTCACGCATCGGCAAGTCGCGTACCGTGACCTCGAAGCCTTCCCCGCCGGCTTCCAACCATTGCGGGATCTGACGTCCCAGAGTATCGAGGTTGTGGCGGACAACGATCAGGCTCCGCGTCTTGTCCTTGAGCGAGACCACGTCGCCACGCCGGGCACGGTAAGAGGGGATCGTCACACGCCTGCCGTTTACCAGGACATGCCCGTGGCGTACGAGCTGGCGCGCCTGGGACCGGCTGGCGCCCCAGTTGGCACGGAAGACGATGTTGTCGAGACGCAGCTCCAGCATGCGGAGAAGGTTCTCACCGGTGATGCCCTGCTGGCGGTTGGCCTCTTCGTAGTAGTTGCGGAACTGCTTCTCGAGCACGCCGTAGATGCGACGGGCCTTTTGCTTCTCACGAAGCTGGGTCAGGTACTCAGAGCCCTGGCGGGCCCGGTCACGGCCATGCTCACCAGGCGGGTACGGCCGGCGCTCGATAGGGCACTTGGGCGAGTCGCACTTGGGTCCCTTCAGGAAGAGCTTCATCTTCTCGCGCCTGCAAAGGCGGCAAACAGGGCCTGTATATCGGGCCATTCTCAGACCCTCCGACGCTTCTTGGGCCGGCAGCCGTTGTGCGGGATCGGCGTGACGTCCTTGATGCCTGCGATCTCGATGCCAGCGTTCATGATCGAGCGGACAGCCGTCTCACGCCCCGAACCAGGCCCCTTGACGAGCACGTCGACCTTGCGAACGCCATGTTCCATGGCCCGCCGGGCACAGGCCTCCGCGGCAAGCTGGGCGGCGAACGGCGTCGATTTACGCGACCCCTTGAATCCGACGTTGCCGGCCGACGCCCACGCAAGGACGTTGCCCTCCAGGTCGCTGATGGAAACGATCGTGTTGTTAAAAGAGCTCTTGATGTGAGCGACCCCGTAGGAGACGTTCTTGCGCTCGCGGCGACGGGGACGTCGCCCGCCGGGCTTCGGCTTTGGCATTTTCTAGTGCTTCCTTAGCTTCTTCTTGCCAGCCACGGTCTTTTTGGGGCCCTTGCGAGTCCTGGCGTTGGTATGTGTGCGTTGACCCCGCACCGGCAACCCACGCCTGTGCCGTATGCCCTGATAGGAGCCGATCTCGATTTTGCGCTTGATGTCCTGGGCAACGTCGCGGCGAAGGTCGCCTTCGACCTTCAGGTTGGCGTCGATCCAGGTCCGAAGCTTGGCGACTTCCTCTTCGGTGAGGTCGCGGACCCGTGTGTTGGGGTTGACCCCCGTGGAGGAGCACACCAAATTGGATGTTGTCCTCCCGATGCCGTAGATGTATGTGAGCGAGATCTCGAGGCGCTTTTCCCGCGGGATGTCCACTCCGGCGATGCGGGCCATCGGTGCCTTAGCCCTGCCGCTGCTTGTGCCGCGGGTTAGCGCTACATATCACGATGACGACGCCTTCCCGGCGGATCACCTTGCAGTGCTCGCAGATCGGTTTGACGCTTGGACGTACTTTCACAGGCTCTTCTACCTCGGGTTATCGGGTCTTTGGGAAGGCCCACTAGAGCGAACTTGCCCGTCGCGGCCGGCGCTGAACGCTGATGGGCGCACGCACCTAAAGCCCCGCGGGGACGGGTCTATATGGTAGCGCACCCGGGGGCGTACCGTCCATCCGCGACCACCCCTGCGGCGGCATGCTGCCGGGGTCTCAGTCGGGGACCGTCAGGATCTCCGGGCCGTTGTCGGTGACCGCGATCGTGTGCTCGAAGTGCGCCGACAGGCTCCCGTCGGCGGTGATGACGGTCCAACCGTCATCGAGCAGGACCGTTTCGGCGGCGCCAACGTTCACCATGGGCTCGACGGCGAACACCATGCCCGTGCGGAGCTTGGGGCCCGGGTTGCCAGGCCAATAGTTGGGGACCGCCGGTTCCTCGTGCATCTCGGTCCCGATCGCATGGCCGACGTAGCCCCGGACCACCGAGAAGCCTGCTCCCTCCGCCACGGTCTGGACGGCCAGGCCGACGTCGTGGAGGCGGTTGCCCTCCACAAGCTGGCTAAGGCCCGCCACGAGGCTCTCTTCGGTGACCCGGAGCAGCTTTTCGGTGAGGGCCGGCACATCGCCGACCGCGACGGTGACTGCGGCATCACCGTGGTAGCCCTGGATGATCGCCCCGCAATCGAGCGAAATGATGTCGCCTTCTTTGAGGACGTAAGGCCCAGGGATCCCATGGACGATGACATTGTTGGGCGAAGCGCAGATGACGGCGGGGAAGCCGTGGTAGCCGAGGAAGTTGGACCGCGCGCCCCGACGCTCGAGCACCGCGCGGGCCAGCTTGTCGAGCTGGGCCGTGGTGGTCCCGGGACGTGCGGCCGCCGAAGTGACTGCCAGCATCTCTGCCACGACTCTCCCGGCCTTGCGCATCTTGTCTATCTCATCTGGCCGGCGCCTCATATCCCCAGCGTACCGCTACCGGCGAAGGGCCTTGCGCTGCCGGGCAGCCTCCACAGCTTCGACGACGCGGTCGGTTACCTCGTCGGGACCCGCGGCCGCGTCGACCGTCGCCAGCAGCCCTTGGTCCTTGTACCAGTCCACCAACGGGGCGGTCGCCGTCTCGTAGATTTCGAGCCGCCGCCTCACCGCATCCTCGGTGTCGTCGTCGCGTTGGACAAGCTCGCCGCCGCAGGCATCGCATGTCCCGGGCACCTTGGTCGGGTTGTCCACGACGTTGTAGTTGGCCCCACAGCTCGTGCAGACACGCCTGCCGGCGATCCGGCGCAGCACCACTTCCGTGCTGACGTCGAGGTTGATCACGACGTCAAGGCCCTCTGGCCCGAGCATGTCGGCCAGAGCCTCGGCTTGGGCAATGTTGCGCGGGACGCCGTCCAGCACGAAGCCGGCGGGCTCCGCCTTCCCCTGCAGGAGGTGCTCCTGCAGGACCGCCATGACAACGTCATCGGGTACAAGTTCCCCCCGGTCCATGTAACTCTGCGCCAAGCGCCCGAGCTCGGTGCCGTTGCGGGCAGCCGCCCGGAAAGCGTCCCCGGTCGATATGTGGGGGGCCCCGTAAAGGACCGACAGGCGCGCTGCCTGGGTCCCCTTGCCTGATCCCTGCCGTCCGAGCATTACGATCCGGGCGGTCCCATCCGGGTTTGGCCGGGCACCGCCCGTGTGCGGCCCGGGACCTTCCATCAACGGAGCGCGGCAGATAGGCGAAGCATTACCGCAGGAAGCCCTCGTAGTTGCGCAACATGAGCTGGCTGTCGACCTGCTTCATGGTCTCCAACGCCACGCCGACGGCAATAAGGAGCGTGGTGCCCGCGAACGGGTAGTTCTGGATGTTCCAAAGGGCCAGGAAAATAGACGGCAACAGCGCGACGAGCGCCAGGAACAGGGCACCGGGCAGGGTTATGCGATAGAGGATGTTCTGCAGGTGGCGTTCTGTCGGGAAACCGGGCCGGATACCCGGGATGTAGCCGCCTTGCTTGCGGATCACGTCGGCCTGCTGGTGAGGGTCGAACGTAATGCCCGCATAGAAGTAGGCAAATAGCAGGATGAGCACGCCGTAGATCGAGATGTAGACGAGGTTGCCCGGCTGTGCGAGGTGCGTGCTGATCCAGGTCTGCACGTCCTTGCCCCAGCCCGTGCTCGGGAAGACGTTTGAGATGAGGAGGGGGAAGTAGAGCACCGACGCAGCGAAGATGATGGGCACGACACCGCCGGTATTGAGCTTCATCGGGATGTACGTGCTCTGGCCGCCGTACATGCGCCGTCCTACGACTCTCTTGGCAAAGGTGACGGGTATCCGCCGCTGGCACTGCTCGATGAAGACGATCATCACCAGGAAGGTCAGGGCGAGCAGCAGCAGGAAGGTGAACTTGGGCCAGCCGGCGGACTTGAGCAGGGCATCGCCTTGCGTTGGCAAGCCCGCGATGACGTTGGTGAAGATCAGCACCGACATACCTTGGCCGACGCCGCGCTGGGTGATCAGCTCGGCGAGCCACATGACCACGACCGTGCCGGCGGTCATGGTGAGCACCACGAGCAGTACCCGTGGCACCGTGAAGTCGGGGATCAGGTCCACGTTGAGCGGCACGGAGGAACCGAGCAGGCCGCCGCCGCCGTTATGGAACGCATAGGCGAGACCGGTCGACTGCATGATGGCGAGGGCGATGGTCATGTAGCGGGTGACCTGGGTCAACTTGCGCTGGCCGCTTGGCCCTTCCTCCCGCCATTGCTCGAACTTGGGGATGACCACCATGAGCAGCTGGATGATGATCGAGCTCGTGATGTACGGCATGATCCCGAGCCCGAACACGGCCATCTTGGTCAGGGCGCCGCCGGAGAACAGGTTGAGGTACGCGATGACCCCGCCCTTGTTCGCAGCCGCGGCCAAGGACTGCACGGCGTTGAAGTCCACGCCCGGACAGATGATGTTGTCCCCGAGCCGGTACACCCCGATTATGAACAGGGTGAACAGGATCTTGTTGCGCAGGTCCCCGATAAGGAAGGCTGCTTTTAAGTTTCGGATGCTGGTGGGTATCGGCATAGCGGCGGCCTCGAACTGCTCCTGGTCCTAGTGTCCCTGTCCGGTACTTTCAGTCCCCAGTCCTATCATCCTGCGGCTACCGGCTTGTGAGCGCGTTGCCCTTGGCGGGCGGGCGGCCGTGCCCGAAGGGCGGGGGAATGACCTGGACAGAGCCTCCTGCGGCCTGGATCGCGGCCTGTGCCGAGGCAGAAAAGGCGTGGGCGGAAACGTTTAGCCGGCGCGTCAGCTGGCCGTCCCCGAGGACCTTCACGAGGCCCTTTTTGTGGACCAGGCCCACCTTGCGAAGGACCTCCGGGCTCACCTCGGAGCCCTCGATACGTTCCAGGGTCTCCAGGTTGACCACCGTGTACTCGACCCTGAAAGGGTTCTTGAAGCCCTTCAGCTTGGGGATCCGCTGGCTCAAGGGGAGCTGGCCTCCCTCGAAACCGGGCCTCATTGTGTCGCGGGCGCCGAGGCCCTTGGTGCCGCGGCCTGCGGTCTTGCCGCCCTTGCCGGCGATACCACGGCCGACGCGGCGGCGGGCCTTGGTTGAACCAGGAGACGGGGTCAGGTCATGGATCTTCATTTTGCGGCCCCTTCGCCTTGCGTACGGACTTCGACGAGGTGTGCCACACGCGCCACCATGCCACGAATCTCGGGACGGTCGGGCAGGACGTGGGCCCGGCCGATCCTGCCAAGACCGAGCGCACGGAGAGTCCCGCGGTGCTTGGGCTTGCTGCCGATGCCCGAACGCACCTGCTTGACCTCGATAGTGGCGTCCGCTGCGTGAGCCGGCGGCTTACGCGCCGGGGCCTTTGCCGCTCGGGCCGTACCGGTCGGCGCAGCCTTAGCGGCTTGAGCTTTCGCCGGAGCCATCAGGCAACCTCGAATGGCACGTGGGGGGCATGCTGAGCGGCCTGGTAGGCGCGCAGCACCCCGGCGGGCGTGACCTCTTCCGGCGAGAGCCCCCGACGACGCGCGACCTCGTCGGGGCGCATCAGTGCTCGCAGCCCAGCCATGGTCGCCTGTGCGACGTTGATGCTGTTGGAACTGCCAAGGGACTTCGCGACGACATCGTGGATGCCGGCGAGCTCGAGTATGGGCCGGGCCGCGCCGCCCGCTATCACGCCGGTCCCGGGAGCAGCCGGCTTCAGGAGCACCCGTCCAGCACCCGCTTCGCCGATCACGGGGTGGGTGATGGTAGAACCCGCCAGGGGCACCTTGACGAGGGTCTTCTTGGCCTCCTCGATGCCTTTTTGGACAGCAAGCCCGGCTTCCTTCGCCTTGCCGTACCCCAGGCCCACGGTCCCGGCGCCGTCGCCGACGACCATTAGCGCGGCAAAGCTGAAGCGCCGGCCGCCCTTTACAACTTTGGCGACGCGGTTGACCTTTATCGTCCGGTCCTGGTACTGCTGCTGCTCAGCCATTTCCTAGAACTCCAGTCCAGCTTCTCGGGCCGCGTCTGCCAGAGCAGCAACCCTTCCGTGGTACATAAAACCGCCCCGGTCGAACGCCACCTTAGTGACACCCGCCGCCTTGGCCCTCTCAGCGAGGAGCTTTCCCACCGCCGCCGACGCGGTGCGGTTACCGGTCGGCCCTTTTGCACGCACGGCGGCCTCGAGCGAGGAGGCAGCAGCGAGAGTGCGCCCGGAGATGTCGTCGATCACCTGGCCCACGACGTGGCGGTTGGAGCGGAACACGGCGAGGCGGGGCCGAAGCGTGGTGCCGCTGACCTTTTTCCGCACGCGGTAGTGGCGCCGGGCCCGCGCGCTCTGCTTGTCCTTCACGTTGCTCATATTTGTCTCACTTCGCAGCCTTGCCGGCCTTGCGCCGGACCACTTCGCCTGCGTAACGCACACCCTTGCCCTTGTATGGCTCGGGCTTGCGGAGCTTGCGTATCTTTGCGGCCACCTCGCCAACAGCCTGCTTGTCGCTGCCGCGCACCGTTATCCGGGTGGGCGCCGGCACCTCGAACGTAATCCCCTCGGGGGCTTGGACGACAACGGGATGGCTGAAACCAAGAGCAAGTTCGAGGGTGCCCGGGCCTTTGGCTATCGCACGGTAGCCAACGCCGACGATTTCGAGGTCCTTCGAAAAACCGGTGGTCACGCCCACGACCATGTTGTTGACCAGGGTGCGGGTCAACCCGTGCAACGAGCGGTTAACCCTTTCGTCATCGGGGCGCTCGACCACCAGCACCTGGCCGTCCTGCCGGACGGTGATCTCCCCCGCCACCTCGTGGCTGAGCGCGCCGCGTGGCCCCGTGACCGTCACGGAACGGCCATCGAGCGCGACGCTCACCCCGGAGGGGACCGGCACCGGTGCACGACCTATTCGGGACATACGACACTCCTCGGCAAACTGCTCCTCGACAAACCGCTCCTCGACAAACTGCTCCTCACAAACCCCTACTCATCAAAACCAATGCTCCTCAACAACTCGCTGCACCTGTTCCCACTCGTCCGGGTCACCAGACGTAGCAAAGGATCTCGCCGCCAACACGGCGCTTGCGGGCCTCTCGGACGCTCATAAGGCCCTGGCT
>DATKHZ010000107.1:0-3039 GCA_035509995.1 Acidimicrobiales bacterium
TGACGATGCTGTCGTACTGGCCCGAGGTGCTGGTACGAACCGAACGCGGCCCCCTCCCAGCGTTGGGCGCGGACGCCGTCGGCGGCGGGCCGGGATTGGGATTAAAGCGCGGGTTCTCGTAAACCGCCAGCACGGTCACGCCGGGCCCCCGCAACTCTCCTATCAGTTTGGCCGCTTCTCGGGCTGGCAGGCCAACACCGGGGCCGGCGCTGTAGGGAGCCCGCAGCACGTCTGTCAAGGAGCTCGCGTTGCCGCCCAAGCTCGTCTGGGCCGCGTTTATGACTGGGACGATCGAGGCCAAGAGGGAGCCGACAAACACGGCTAGCACTACGCCGCTAACGGCTCTGAAGGCGTTTTTTGGGTTATCGGCTAGGCGGCGGGCCGCCAGGAGCGACGAGGCGCCCCGGGAGACCCGGGCCAAGCCCCGCGCCACTTGCATGGTCAGCCACGAGCCGCCGAGCACCAGACCGGCCATGATGAGGAACGTGCCTACATAGAGAAGCGGAGTGGTGGGGCTGGTTTTCAGCGTTTGTGATTTGAGGTCGGTATCCCCCAGCAGGGGTACCACGAAAAGCGGGATGCCGATTAGCAACGGCAGCACTCGCCAGGCGCGGGGAGGCGGCGGTGTGACTTTCCGGCTTACCCCGAGGGGCGATACCCTCACCCGGCGTAGGGACCCCAGCGACGACAGGGTTGCGACGACGGGGACACCAACGAGCATAGCGAGGTAACCTGCCGCCGTTGGTGTGACCGTCGCGTCGAAGAACCGGGCGCCCGAGAACGATATCTGGGCCAGTGCGGGGCGGACGGCCAGGAAGGCCCCGATGCCGAGCAGGGTGCCGAAAACGGCGCTCACCGCTGATTCCACTGTGGCCACGGCGTTGACCTGGCGCCCGGTGGCGCCGACCAGCCGCATGGCGGCGAAGCGCTCCTCGCGCCGGGCAGCGGCTAGGCGGGTGGCCGTGTTCACCAGGATGAGCAAGGGGAACAGGACCACGATTGCCGCGATCCAGAACGCCCCGCGGTAGAGGGCCGTCGTCCCTTGGACATCGGGAGTGGTTGCCAAATCGTCGACCGTGATGGTGCCCGGCATTGCAGCCAACGTGGATCTCGGGTACCCGACTATTGCCACCAGTTCGTTCGGCCCCGTCAGAGCTTTCGCACCGAGCGTCCCCACGTCGGTGCCCTGAAAACGGTCACCCAGTTCGTCGCCGGGGACCGACTTTATGAGCTTGGCCAAGGCTGGCGATGCGTAGTACTGGCCGGGCGTGGGAAGCTTTGTTAGTCCGGGCACTATTGGCGCTTCAGCCCCCAGGGGAGCCACGTCGAGCACCTCGACGAACCGGCCTTGATAGATGTTCTCGCTGTAGTTCCACAGTTCCGAGCTCGCGGCCGGGGCCTTGCCCGACACCGCTTGGGTGCACTCCCAGCACGGCCTGCTGGTCAGAGCCTGATAAGCGTGGTAGTCGGCGAAGACGGAGAGCAACACGGTCACGCCGATTGCGACCGCGACGGCGATCATCAGCGCCCGCCCCAAAGCCTCCCTTCCGCTGCGGAGCGTCAACTGCAGGCCGAGCCTCACCATCACGCGTGCGCCGCCCCTACCTTTTGGTGCGTTACGACAATGCCGTCGCGCACCATCGCTTCCCGGTCGGCGTACGCGGCCACTCGGGCGTCGTGGGTGACGAGCACGACGGTGGTACCTTCCGCTCGGGCACTGTCGACTAAGAGGTCCATAACCTGTTCACCCGTCAGCGAGTCGAGCGAGCCGGTCGGCTCGTCGGCGAACACGACCTTCGGTCCTGTCACCAGCGCCCTGGCGATCGCCACCCGTTGCGCCTGGCCGCCCGAGAGTTCCCCCGAGCGGCGCCCTTCCAGGCCCTCCAGGCCGAGGCGAGCCAGCCAGGAGGACGCCCGTGCATAGGCCTCTTTTCGGTTGACCCGGTTGAGCAACAGGGGCAAGGCGACGTTGTCGGCCGTGCTCAGCTCGGGGACGAGCTGGCCGAACTGGAACACGAAACCGAAAGCGGTGCGCCGCAACTTGGTGCGCTTGTCGTCGTCCAAGCTGTCGAGCCGCTCGCCGTCGAACCATATTTCCCCGCTGTCAGGCCGATAAATGCCGGCGAGGCAATGGAGCAGAGTCGACTTGCCTGAGCCGCTGGGGCCCATGATCGCAATAATCTCGCCGGCGGCAACGACGAGGTTGGCGCCCCGTAAGGCCGGGGTCTCGCCGAAGGACCTTACAACGTCGCGTGCTTCGATCAGGTTGGTGGGTCGCGCCACGATTGTGCTGAGGTCAGCCGCTGCCCTCATTGCTTCACCGCTTCAGCCAGGGAACTGAGCCGTGCCTCGGTCACGTCCATCCAGCGGATGTCCGCCTCCAGGTGGAACATGGCATGATCGGCCAGGAGGGCATCGACCACGCTCCCCTTCCGTCTCAGCTCGCCCAGTTCGCGCATCCGTTGCAAGTGCGCAGCCCGCTGGGCGTCCAGGTAGCCGCTGGCCGGCCGGCCCAGCATCAGCGACAGCACGACTTTGGCAAACAGCACCGACTGCAGGTAGGGCTCGGCGTCGACCGGCTCGTCGAGCCACGCCTCCACCTCAGCCCGGCCGGCCTCGGTGATGGCGTAGCGCTTGCGGTCGGGGCCGTCGCCGGGCTCCACCTCGCCGGGTTCGACCTTGTTGTCCCGGACAAGGCGCGACAGTGTCGCATAGACCTGGCCGAAGGGGAGGGGCTTGCCCCGGCCGAAGAAGGCGTCGTACTCGCGCTTCAGCTCGTAGCCGTGGCTCGGCTGACGTTCGAGGAGGCCCAGAAGGGTGACAGGAACGCTCATACCTGAAGAATACGCTGAGTGTATACGCTGTGTCAATACACAAACCCACCCGCGGCATTGGCCGCGTGCTCGGGTAGGGTGGTCCAAATCCTCGGTAGAGCCCTAGCTTGGGCTGGGCGGCGGCGGCCGCCAGTTTAGTTTCGGCTCAACCGAGCCACAGCGAGGAGCCCGTACGTGAGCGTCGCCGTAACGCCCGGTATTTTGG
>DATKHZ010000108.1:0-2648 GCA_035509995.1 Acidimicrobiales bacterium
CGTGTTCACCCGACCCGGTGACCTGTTGCTAACCCTGCCCGACCGGCCGGCTATCTTCCGCAGCGATGACGACCGCGAGCTCACCCTGCTGCAGATAAAACCACAGGTGGCCTCCAACCTTCTGCGCCAAGGCGGCGGCAAAACACTACAGGACCTGCAGCCGCTGCTGCGTCGACCGGTCCGTGACGCCGTGATCGCCGAGATCCTGCGCCGCCTGGAAAGCGGAGGCTACCACACCGCCGCCGCTCAACGGTGGGCGCTCGGGCTGACGTTCGCCCATCTGCTCGGCCTGGCCCGCCAGCTCGCCGCCAATGCTCCAGCCCCGCCGTTGTCCAGCGACGCCCTAGCCGCACTGCTAACCGATGTTGAAGAGCGCCTGACCGAAGTCTGGACCGTCGAACGAATGGCAGCCGCAGTCGGGCTGCCGCAGCGCACCTTTGCCGCGGCATTCAAGCAAGCCAAGGGGATCGCCGTGCACCAGTACCTGCTGCGGCTGCGCGCCGACCGGGCCGCTGAACTGTTGCGCAGCACCGAATTGCCAATCGCCGACATCGCCCAACGTGTCGGCTTCGCCCACCAAGCACATATGACCCGGGTCCTCAACCGCCTAAAGCGCCTCACGCCGGCTCAGATTCGTGCCGCACGTTAAACTCGGGGCGCGCGCTAGAAGTGAGCTCCAGCGCGCTCGCTCTTGGGCAGATACTCATCGATCGGGCGGGCGCAGTGCTCCCGCTCGACCGGGCTCTGCCCTGCCTCCCGCAATGCCACATAGCGGGCGACGGTGTGGTGGTCGCAGCCGGCCCGGCTCCGCGGCGGCTCGATAACTACCGGTGAGGTCGTAGGCCTGGCCACCGACGGCGTCGTCAAAGGCCGCAATTGCGCGTGCACCAATGCTCGTACAGGTGTACGAAGCCGAGCAGGCGATTTGCGGGGATGGTCAATCAGCGGCGCGCATAAACTTTTTCTCGACCTCATGGTCTGAGCATCCGTCGGAAATAGGAACGAGGCACCGCCCATGGCTGGAGATTTGCCTGATAGTGCCCTAGAGCTGCGTTCGTTGGTGACGTCTGGTGGCACGCTCGAACTCTCGCTGCACGAGGTTCCAGTTCCAGCCCCCGGCGCCAATGAGGTGTTGGTGCGTGTGGAAGCCTCGCCGATCAACCCGTCAGACTTAGGCCTTCTCATTGATAGCGCGGACATGACTACTGCGACGGTCGGGGGCACGCCTGAGCGTCCCGTCGTCACCGCCTCGGTCGGGGAGGCGACCTTGGGAGCGCTATCGGCGCGACTCGATAAGTCGCTTCCGGTGGGTAATGAGGGCGCGGGCACCGTGGTGGCCGCCGGGTCGTCCTCAGCAGCCCAGGTCCTCATCGGAAAAACGGTGGCGATTGCGGGCGGCGCGATGTACTCGCAATACCGGGCGGTCGACGCTTCCGCATGTCTGGTCCTGCCCGAGGGGACTACAGCAAGGGATGGGGCATCGTCCTTCGTCAATCCAATGACGGCACTCGGAATGACTGAAACCATGCGCCGCGAAGGACATTCGGGCCTCGTGCACACCGCCGCGGCGTCGAACCTCGGCCAGATGCTGGTCAAGCTTTGCCAGAAAGACGGGATACCGCTGGTCAATATCGTCCGCAAGCCCGAGCAAGAGGAGCTGCTGAGGTCGCTCGGCGCATCCCATGTCTGCAACTCGGCATCGCCGTCGTTCTCGACAGATCTCGTCGAGGCTCTCAAGGCGACATCCGCGACGCTTGCTTTCGACGCCACGGGTGGTGGAACGCTGGCAAGCCAGATCCTCAACGGCATGGAGGAGGCAGCCAACTCGACCGCCGCGGAGTATTCACGCTACGGGTCGAACGTCCACAAGCAGGTGTACATCTACGGCGCCCTCGACACCAGTCCCACGGTGCTCACCAGGAACTTCGGGATGGCTTGGGGCATCGGAGGGTGGCTGCTGACCCCATTTCTTCAGGGCGCCGGGGCGGAGACCTTTGGTCGGCTGCGCGCTCGGGTGGCCGCGGAGCTCACCACGACGTTCGCGAGTAGCTACACCCGGGAGGTGTCACTCGCCGGCATGCTCCATCCCGATGCGTTCAACGAATACGTCAAGCGAGCAACCGGAGAGAAGTTCCTCGTGACTCCGCACGCCCCCTCCTAACTGCACAAGCACACCGTCCTCGATTCGCCCGACGGGTAGGGGTAGTAACCGTGTCCGAGGGGGGACTTGCCCGCTTACGACACGGGTTGTGATCTTGCAATTGATGCGCTGAACGCATCGCACGCAGGCGCCGGATACCTCTCTAGGCGCCGAACCGGGAGTTGGTCAAGCACGTACTTTGTTGATCGCGACCGGTGAGGCGGTCGCCGAGTTCGATGCCCGGAACCGGCTGGCCGAATACGCCCGTCGTTGCTGTTGCTGGTGCGAACGATATTGCGGCACCGCCTGATTCGGTGCGGCTTATCGCCACACACGTAGCCCATGGGCGTTACGTGCAGATAGCCAACGCCGCGCACCTGGGGCCCGCCGAGCAGCCCGACCGAATCGCAGATTTACTCCTAATGCTGCCGAAAGTGGGCAACAGGTGACTGCGCCCGGCAACGATGCGGGCCGCGCATCCGCCGGAAGTAGCACCCGCGGGTGGGGG
>DATKHZ010000109.1:0-8010 GCA_035509995.1 Acidimicrobiales bacterium
CTATCAAAAGGACGGCGAAGACCACCCAGCCCACATTGCCGAGTTGCAACCCGAGCGAGTTGAAGCGGGTGAAGGAAAGATGTGTGTCGACCTTCAACCAAGTGACCGAAACGATCGCGAAGGTAAGAGCCACGGCGAACTGGCCAACGATCTTGGCCCGTTTGTTGAGCCCGAGGCTGCGCTGCCGGGTGACTTTCAGCCAGTCGTCGAAGAAACCGACCAGCGCCATCGCGCAAACGGTCAGCATCCCCACGAGGCCGCGCGTCGTAAAAGTGGCTGAGACGTGAGCGACGCTGTAACCGACGACTGCGGCCCCCATTATCGCCAGGCCGCCCATCGTGGGAGTGCCAGCCTTGGAAAAGTGGCCTGTGGGGCCGTCTTCACGAATTTGTTGCCCGATCCCACGCGCGCGCAGCTGGGCTATCAACAAAGGCGTGCCAAGGATCGCGACCAGGAGAGCGACACCGCCGGCGATCAGCAGTGCCTTCATTGCGCCGCGTCACCCTGCCCGCCTGGGCCCCCCAACCCAGGCTCCTCCCGGTGGCCGGGGCCCCCGCCCCGCCCCGGGCCGTCGTCACCCTGCCCGCCTGGGCCCCCCAACCCAGGCTCCTCCCGGTGGCGGGGGCCCCCGCCCCGCCCAGGGCCGTCGTCACCTTGCCCGCGGCCGTCGCGCAGTTGACGCAGGGCTGCGCGCGCTACCAGGACGTCATCGAAAGGCTCCACGTGGCTCCCGAAGTCCTGGCCCGTCTCGTGGCCCTTGCCTGCTATCAAAACGATGTCTCCGGCTTCGGCCATCTCCAGGGCGCCACTGATCGCTCCGGCGCGGTCGGCATCGATGAGCGGCGGGGCCCCATGCACACCGCTCGCTACTGCCTCGATGATTGACAACGGTTTTTCACTTCTTGGGTTGTCGGAGGTGATGATCACGACATCGGCAAGGTCGCTCGCCACGCCGCCCATCAGCGGGCGTTTGGCCCGGTCCCTTTCACCGCCGGCACCGAAGACCACGATCACACGCCCCCCGTTGCCACCCGGGCGGGGCTTGTTGACGAGGTCCCGGGCGGCCTGCAACGCCTCAGCGAGCGCCGCCGGAGTGTGGGCGAAGTCGACCAGCACAGTGAAAGGCTGGCCCTCGTCCACCTCCTCGAACCTGCCTCGCACCGGCTGGGCCGACGCGAGCCCGCCACTGATGGCCTCCCAGCTCGCCCCCAGTGCCCTGGCCGCCGTCGCGGCCGCCACCGCGTTGGCGATGTTGAACTTGCCTGCCATTCGCAGTTCGAGCCGCCCGCCGTGCCACGAGAACCACGAGCTGTGCTGGCCCAGGGCAATCTCGGTGGCGTCGCTTGGCGCAAATGTCACCACGGGGACATGAGCACCGGACAACATCTCGACGAGGCGGGCGCCCCACGGGTCAGCCCGATTGACGACGGCCAGGGATACGTCACAACTCGTGAACAACAGGGCCTTGGAGGCGAAGTAGGCGTCCATGGTCCGGTGATAGTCAAGGTGGTCCTGGCTCAAATTGGTGAAGATCCCGGCCGCAAAATGGGTACCCCCGACCCGTCGCTGGTCCAGGGCGTGGGAGGAGACCTCCATGGCCACCGTCGCCTTGCCGAGGTCGCGCATTTCGGCGAGGCGCCGCTGGAGTAATGGTGCCTCCGGTGTCGTCCGTTCGCCGCTGAGCGTGCCGATTACCCCTGCGTCCCAACCTTGCGCGTCAAAAATGCCGGCCAAAAGAGCGCAGGTCGTCGTCTTACCGTTGGTCCCGGTGACGCCGACGACGCGCATAGCCCTGGAGGGGTAACCCCAAAGTGCTGCCGAAACCGGCCCTAGCGCCTGCCGCACAGACGGCACGATCACTTCGGGGACGCCGGCGCCGACGGCCACTTCGGACAGGAGGGCAACTGCTCCTCGCTGGACCGCGTCACGTGCATAGTCATGGCCGTCTGCCCGGCTGCCCTTGACACAGCCGAAAAGCGCACCCGGCCTGACCTCGCCCGAGGCGATCACTATGTCGTTGACGACGGGGTCGTTGACCATGGGGTCGTCGGCCACGCGGCCGTTAGCCACCACTTTGGCGGCGTCAAGTTCAGCCGCTGCGAGCAAAGCTCCCAAGCGCACACTCGGCCTCGTCAAGCTCCCGACCCTACTGGCCCGACCCTACTGGCCGGTCGATGCTGAGACCGGGAGCGTTGTGGGAACAGGCTGCCCCTGCGCCGGTCCTGCGACGGTCGTCACAACGCCGTCGCCGCTGGAGGTAGTCGAGGCCTGGCTGTCAGGCGTCGTCGCCTGGCTGACCGCCGTGGAGGGCGCAGTCGTTGCGGCCGTACTCGTTGTGATCAGGCCAGGTGAGGTGGTGGTCGGGGCGGTGGTCGGGGCGGTGGTCGGGGCGGTGGTCGTAGCGATGGTCGGGGCGGTGGTCGTGGTCGGGCCAGCCGAGGTCGTGTTCGGGGCGTTGGTCGTTGTCGAGGTGGTTGAGGTGGCGCCCGCGGACGGCGGGCCCACCTGTACCTTGGGGGCCCCCGAAAGCCCCGGCAGGACCGGGCCGGCTGCTTCGCCCTCCTCGTAGTAAGGAGTGGCGAGGGGCATCCCTGGCACCGGCGGAGCCGGTTTGTGGGGCGGGATCCCGAGCTCTTGGAGCGCGTCACGGACGATCGTTGCGAATACCGGTGCTGACGCCACGGCTCCGTACTGATGGGTGCCGTCCACCACCACCATCGCAGTTATAGCAGGGTCCTCCGCGGGGACGAAGCCGGCAAAACTCGATACGAAATCGCCGTTGCTGTAACCGCCGCCCGGCAAAGGCAGCAACGCTGTGCCTGTCTTGCCCGCAACGGTATAGGGCTCGAGGTTTGCGGCCATTCCCGTACCCACCCGAACCACTCCCTCGAGCATCGAGGTCATCTCATTCGCTACTTTCGTGCTGACCACCCTGTGAGAGGGTTGAACCGGGAACACGTGCTCCGTCCCGTTCGCCGCTACATAGCCGTCGGCGAGACGGGGTGCCACGTAGACGCCGCCATTTGCGATGGTGTTGTAAGCGGCGAGCATTTGCACTGCGGTGACCGCTATGCCCTGGCCGATCGGCACGGTGGCGATGGAGGTGCCCGACCACTCCGACGGGCCGGGCACGATACCCGAGGACTCCCCCGGGAAACCGATGTCGGTCCGCTGCCCTATGCCAAAGGCGTGGATGTACTTGACCAATTCGGGCATGCCCGTGCGCTGGGCTATTTCTATGCTGCCGATATCTGATGAATGGGCGATTATGTTGGCGACGCTCCAGTGCAGCGTCGGGTGTACCCAGGCGTCCTTGAACTGGGTCCCGGCGACGTAATAGGGGTCAGGTACCGAGAAATAAGCGTTGGGCTGCACCGCCTTGGTCGCCAATGCGGCAGAGACCGTAACGAGCTTTTCCACGGACCCCGGCTCATAGACGGTGGTGAACGCGGAGGAGGACGGCGCCTCGACAGGCTGAGCTCTGGCGACGTTTGCAGCGTGGCCCGGGACGGCCCCCGGTGGGACAAACCACACGGGCAGGGCGGGCGGTTCGCTCATCGTGGTGGGCTGCGACAGGTTGGGCATCGTGAGCTGGGCGACGGCCAGTAGCTCGCCAGTTCTGGAGTTCATGATCAGGGCGATCCCGCTGTTGGCTTGTGCAGCGACAATGGCGCGCGCCAATGCCTGTTCAGCGTCATACTGCAGCGGTTCGTCGATTGAAAGGACGAGGTCGTCGCCGCGGACGGGAGCCTGGTACTCCTGAAGCCCGCCAGGGATCTGGCCGCCGGCGGGGTCCATGTCCTCCACCAGCTTGCCTGGCCTACCCTCGAGCAGGCTGTTGTACTTGTACTCGAGCCCGGACAGGCCCGTGCCGTCGGTGCCCACCATCCCGACAAGAGGGACGGCCAGATGCCCTGCCGGGTCAAACCGCTTCGGTTGTTGCATCGTGTACACACCCGGCACCACGCGGTCGTTGACCAGTTTTTCGACCTTCGCTGCGGTTGCGTCAGCGACCGTCCTTGCGAGGTAGACAAATCCGCTCGGCTCGCTGAGATCCGCTTGCAGGGTCGCCTCGGGTAGGCCGAGCGCCACGGAAAGGGCCCTGGCCTCCTGCCCCGGGTTGGTGACCTGGTAAGGGTCGGCGAAGACCGTCGTCATAGGTACCGACATCGCGAGCTCGTTGCCGTTGCGGTCCAGGATCGCCCCCCGTTCCCCGAGGAAGGAAAACTCGTGCACGTACTCCGAGCGTGCGTCCGCCTGGTAGGTCGCCGCGTTGATGCCTTGCACGAAAAGGAGGCGAGTGAGAATAGCTCCCAGCCCGGCGCTCATCAGCGCCAGTGAGGCACCGAAGCGCCAGATGCTGCGCGTCCGGTTACCGCTGATGTCGCGTTTCACGGGCTGCCGCTCAGGTACGGCTTTATCGAGGGCCAGTCCGCGTCGCCCTGAGGAGCCGTCACTGAGCCGGCCGGGGCTGAGCCGACCGGTGCGGGGCCACCGCCTTTTGTCGCTCGCGAAGTAGTCGCGGGCAGATAAATCACCGAGCCCGGCTGGACATAATGCAGCCGGCCTTCGGCATCCGAGACGATACGCGCCGGGGCCTCCAGCTGGGCGACCTGCAGGCGAAGTTTCTCATAGCTCGCCTGCTCGGTCGCCGCCGTCTGCGTGAGGCGGTCCAGGGTGAACTGGTTCTCGGCGATCAAAACGTGGAGCGTCACGAGGCCAAGGCAAAAGACGCCTAGGAGAGCAATACCTGCTGACACCAGCGAACGCCTCCCATTAGCGCGCCGTCTCGCCCGCGCACGCACGAGGCGAAGGTGGCGTCGGTGCTCATCAAAGCCCTCGCCAGCGGGGTCTGTGTCGTAGTCCTCGTGAGAGGGCTCAAGGTCACGGAGCGGGCCCGCTGCGGAGAACTCCGCGGCCTGGGGCTCCCACCTGGGTTCGGCCGGCGTCACCGCGGTCTCGTTTCGACTAACGGAAGTGCCTCTGCGGCACGCAGACGGGCGCTCTCAGCACGTGGGTTGGCGGCCAATTCTTCGGCTGAAGGCTTGCGGGCACCCCGGTTGAGCAGGCGCACCGTGGGGACGGCACCGCATACGCACGGCAACCCTGGGGGGCAGTTGCAGCCGCCGGTGGCCGCGTACACCAGCCGTTGCTTTACCGCCCGGTCCTCCCCTGAGTGGTACGCCATGACCACAATGCGCCCCCCCGGGGCCAAGCGCTCCAATGCGGCATCGAGGGCGAGCGGCAGCACCTCCAGCTCTGAATTGACCGCCGCCCGCAGTGCCTGGAACACCCTCTTGGCCGGGTGGCCACGGCGCCGGGCGGCCGCGGGAACCGCCGAGCTCACGACGTCAGCCAACTGCTGGGTGGTCGTCAGCGGTCGGGCGCTGACGACTGCCGCAGCTATCCGGCGGGCAAAACTGGTCTCCCCGTGGAGGGCGAACAGCGTTGCAAGCTGCGCTTGGGTGCTCTCGTTGACGAGCCCTTCGGCCGTCAGTCCCTGGGATCTGTCCATGCGCATGTCAAGCGGCCCGTCGAAGCGGTAACTGAAACCTCGGTCCGGCCGGTCGAGCTGTGGAGAGCTCACACCGAGGTCGAAAATCGCCCCGGAGAGCAACTTGACGCCAAGCTCGTCGAGGATTGTCCCCAGAGCGTCGAAACGTGCCCTGACGACGACAGCTCTCGCCCCGAACTGTGCCAGCGCCGACTTGGCGGCCGCCACCGCCTCTCCGTCCTGGTCGAGGCCAACGACCCTCAACTGGGGAAAAGCCCTCAGAAGCCCGAGCGCGTGACCGCCGCCACCGACCGTCGCATCGAGCACCACCCCCTCAGGGACGCCGGCGAACATGCCGACTACCTCTTCGAGCATGACCGGCCGGTGACCGAAGGGCGGGCCTGGCGCGGGCGCGCCAGGACTTTGGTCGTCCGAAGGTTTATTATCAGGCAGCTTTTTCGGGCTCATACGCAGCCCCTCGGCCAGCACTGCCCCGGGTTTTCTCTCCGGGAACATGGGACTGGGCAGGTGGAGAAGGGGACTCCCGTCCTGCTGGTCAAGGGGCTGCGCATAAGCCCGGGCCGGGCTGGCGACGCTCATGGCGCTGGCGACTTCCGGGCCGGTGAGAAAAGTCGGCTCGTGCCGTTGGCAAGGCTCTGCATGCTGTCGGCCATTCGTTCCCGCCAGAGCTCGGCTTGCCACAATTCGATGCGGTCGAGGACGCCTACTACGACTACGGGGCTCTCGATGTCCAGCCCCGCCCACGCCCTGCAAGCGCTCGGCACGGTGATCCGCCATTGCGTGTCGATGTCGACGCTGGAGGAGTGCCCAGCGATCGTCCGAGCATCTTGCCTGTGTTCGGGGTCCAGGTCCTGGACCTCCATCACCGTGGCGAGCCGGCGATTGAACTCTGCAGGTGGCCAAAGTGCGAGGCACTGCTCCTGGTAGAAGGAGATGACAGCCGCGTTCTGCTCCCGTTCGAACGGGTGGCGCAGCGGTGCGGGGACGATGACTCGCCCCTTGCTGTCGAGGGAGTGCTCGAACCTCCCGTACAACGGCTCCACTGTCGGCTCCCGCTCTCAAAGATAGGGTAGACATCACCCCGGTCCTCCACTTCCATCCACTCTATAACCCGCAACCCCCACCGACAAGAGCAACTAGGCCAGAATTTGGACAAAAAAGAGCATGGGCCGCCTGCCGCCCTTCCTCTCAGGGGCCTTCAGGTCACGAGTACGGGCACTCGGCCCGATCGCTACGGCCCGGGGAGCGCGCGCTCGATGGCCCTGCTGATGCGTTCCTCGCTCACAGGCACCCGCGTCCCGAGCGACTGAGCGAAGAAACTTACGCGCAGTTCCTCGAGCATCCAGCGCACCGCGACGAGTGCGTCGCGGTCGGCACCAGCCGCAGCCTCGGCCCCAGCCAGTTTTTCCTCGAGCGCGCGAGCCCTCTGGGTCAGCGCGAGGTCGCGGCGGGGCTCCTCAGGCAGTTTCTCGAGGCGTCGATCGACCGCGCCCAGGTAGCGCTCGAGGTCAGCGAGCCGGCCGAGGCCTGCGCGGCTCGCGAACCCTGGGCCGGCGATATCCGCCAATTGGGCAGCGACATCTTCCAACGCGGCCGCAATCGGTGAACCGGGCCCCGTCGCCTTCGCCGAAAGCTCGCCGGTACGACGGCCCAGTTCCTGCAACTTGGAAATGATGCGCCCCGCTGCCACAACGCCCTTCCTCGCAACTGGCTCGACCTGTTGGCGAACTGCTGTGACAAGGGCACCGAAGTCGGTTGCCGACCAGGGCGGCCCGCCCAGGGAAGCTACGACCTGGTCTACGGCGGCCGCGAGAACGTCCTCTGCCATCTCTCTCGTCGAACGGTACGGCGGGAGTGAGGGCGCCCCAAGCGCAAGCTTGGTGCGGTTGTCGAGCTGGCGTTCCAGGCTGTCTACGAGCGCCCGGCGCGACGGCAGGTTGAGCAGGAGCAACCGCCGGACGCCCGACGCCATCGCCGAACGCTGGCTCGCTTCGTCGGAGAAAACCCGCACCGTCACCGCGTCGCCGTCGTCTACGAGAGCCGGGTAGCCGCGCAACCGGTACCCGTTCCATTCGGGCTCGAATGTCTTGGGGAGATCTCCAAAGTCCCATGAGACCGATCGACGTCCCGCAAAGGGAGCTCTCGCCGCGGCCGACTGCAGGGCGCGGTCCAGTTGGGGCCGCAGCTGGCTATAGAGGTCAGCGACGACCTTGCCGCGGGCGAGGATATGGTCGTCCTCGCCGAGGATCCCGAAAGTCGGCCGAAGGTACTCAGGCACCTTGCCCCAGTCGAAGTCCTCCGCTGATATGTGAACACCTGCGACCGCACTCATCTGCTTGGCGAGGACCTCCAGAAGCGGCCCGTCGGAGGGACTGGCTTGGGCTACGAACTCCCTGGCGTGTTGCGCCACCGGGACCAGCTCTCGGCGGAGGTCCTTCGGGAGGGCTCGGAGCAGCGCCAGGACCAGTTCCTCGCGGAGCCCCGGCACCTGCCAC
>DATKHZ010000110.1:0-4150 GCA_035509995.1 Acidimicrobiales bacterium
CGTCCCTGAGGAAACGGCTGAACTGCTGGCCTTGGCGGGCAAAGAGCCCTCCATCGGCGGGGTCGTCGGTTGGGTCGACCTCACCACGCCGGGGGTGGGGGACAGGATTGCTTTCCTGCGGGAGCTCCCGGGGGGCGACCGCCTTGCCGGTACCCGCCATCAGGTCCAAGAAGAACCTGACCCGCGATGGCTCTGCCGGCCGGACGTGCGGAGTGGGCTAGAGGCAGTTGCGGCCGCGGGGCTGGTGTACGACCTAGTCGTGCGGGACCACCAGCTCCCTGCCGTCATCGAGACTGCCAGCGCCCTCGAGGAGCTGCGCTTCGTCCTCGACCACGGAGGCAAACCGCCGATTGCGAGCGGAGAGATCAGCCCGTGGCGGGAGCAAGTCACCTCACTGGCGCGCTTGGGCAACGTCGCCGTCAAGTTATCGGGCTTGGTCACCGAGGCTGAGCACCAGGGATGGACCGTCGAGCAGCTACGGCCATACGGGGATGTGCTCCTCGACGCGTTTGGTCCTAGCCGCACGATGTGGGGTTCGGACTGGCCCGTGTGCTTGCTTGCGGCGAGCTACGACGAAGTCCTGGAGTCGGCCGAGCAGTTGACCGCCTCACTGTCGGCTCCCGAGCGAGCGGCGGTGTTCGGAGGCAACGCCGTCGCGTGGTATGGGCTCGAAAAGCGGTACGAGCCCGAAGAGCGCAAGTGACCCGGAGGGACAGCGAGTGAAGCGTCGACGGGTGGGGTCCACACAGCTCGAGCTGAGCGAGCTCGGCTTCGGGGGGTCGGCGATCGGGAACCTTTATGTACCGATCGACGACGAGACGGCCGCGGCCGCGCTGCGCGCGGCGTGGGAAGCCGGCGTGCGGTACTTCGACACCGCTCCCCACTACGGGCTCGGCTTGTCCGAGCGACGCTTGGGAGCCGCGCTGGCCGCTTTGCCGAGAGACGAGTTCGTCGTGTCCACCAAAGTTGGCCGGCTGCTCGTCACGAACCCTTCTCCCACTGGTTCGGACCTCGACAACGGCTTCGCGGTACCCGATGACCTGACCCGGGCTCGGGACTACTCACGCGACGGGGTGTTGCGCAGCCTGGATGGCAGCCTGGACCGTCTCGGCCTGGACCGGGTCGACATCGTCTACGTACACGACCCCGAAGAGCACCTGGACGAGGCCATAGCCGGCGCTATCCCGGCGCTAGCCGAACTGCGCGACAGCGGCGTCGTCGGGGCGATCGGCGCCGGTATGAACCTCTGGGAGCCTCTGTTGCGGATCGTCAAGGAGAGCGACGTCGACGTCGTGATGCTTGCTGGCCGCTGGAGCTTGCTCGACCGTTCCGGCGAGCCGCTGCTGGCCGGCTGCCTGGAGCGGGGTGTATCAGTGGTGGCAGCCGGAGTGTTCAACTCGGGGTTGCTGGCCCGGTCATGGCCACCCGATGGTGCGCCGTTCAACTATCGGCCCGCCCCAGAGGAAGTACTCGCGCACGCTCGTGACCTGGCCCGCGTTTGCGAGGAGCTCGGCACCACGCTGCCCGAGGCCGCCGCCTGTTTCGGGCTCCGCCACCCCGCAATCACTTGCGTCGTTGTTGGCACGGGCTCTGCTGACCACGTCACGCTGGCCGCTCAGCGTGTGACCGCGGAGCTCCCGGACCGGGCGTGGCGGGCCCTCGACGAGGTCGTCGCGGGGTGGACGCCGGCCACCGTTTGATCCGGCAGTACGGAAAAAGACGAAAAACGCGCCAAAACCGAAACCAGCCGAGGAGCCCCAACCGCCTGCTGGGCAGGGAATACCTTCGTTGGTAGCCCGGATTGTCCGCTTTTGCGCAGTTTGAGGTTTACACCATTTGGGCAGCTACCTTCTGCCGCAGCACAAAGTCGCGCTGGCGGCTACCATTTACCACTGTGAGCTTCCCCAGTAGCACGCAACGTGGGTGCGCGGTCGCGGGCACGGAGGGCCATCTGGGCGGGAGCAGCGGGGCGGGGGCTCAGGCGAGCGACGGTTTAGTCGAGGTCGCCGCAGGTGAGATAGCACCCGGTTGGGCTTTCGGGGAGTGGCTTCTGTCTCTTACGGACCTATCGCCGGCCAGCACTCGGGCGTATGAAAACGGTGTCCGCTCGTTCATCACCTGGGCACAGCGCGCCGGGGCGGACGGCCCTGAAAAAGTAACGCGGCTGCTCTTGCGCAGGTACCTCGCGTACATGACCACCAGGCATTATGCCCGCCAGACGGTAGCGCAGAGGGCGTCGGCCCTCAGGCGCTACTTCCGGTGGTTGGGCCGAAAAGGCACGCTTGCGAGCGACCCGACGATCAGCCTTTTGGCGCGCACAGGCGGATCGCGGCTGCCGCGGCCGCTCTCGCGCTCGGAGCTGGAGGTCATCCTGGACAACCCCCCGGCGCGGAGCGAGGTCACCGACGAGGTACGGCTCCGTGACGATGCCGCCCTCGAGCTGCTGTACGGGAGCGGCTTGCGCGTGAGCGAGTTGTGCGGGCTCTCTGTGAGGGACCTCGACCTACGGGGCCGTTGGGCGACGGTTTGGGGAAAGGGTTCCAAGCAGAGGAGGGTGCCAATCTCCGAAAGCGCGGCCCGCGCTGCCCAAAGGTGGCTCGACGAGGGCCGGTCGGCACTGGCCCGGGCGGGGTCGCCTGCGGAGGCTCTCTTCTTGAACGCCAGAGGCCTACGCCTGGGCCCCCGTGACGTTCGCCGTATACTGGACAGACGGTCGCCGTCGCCCACCCACCCGCATGCTTTGCGGCATAGTTTCGCGACACATCTATTAGACGGCGGCGCAGACCTTAGAGTTGTACAGGAGCTCTTGGGTCATGCAAGCGTGCGGACCACCCAGGTCTACACGCACGTAAGCAAGGAGCGCCTGCTCGCCGTATACGACACGACGCACCCGAGGGCCTGATGGAAACCGAAGAAGTCTTATTTTCAACTGACGAGCTCTGGGCCGACTACAAGAGCACTGGATCGCGAGAGCTGCGAGACAAGCTGATCCTGCGCTATTCACCGCTCGTCAAGTACGTAGCCGGCCGTGTATCGGTCGGCCTGCCTCACACAATCGAGCAGTGCGACCTCGTGAGCTACGGGATCTTCGGGCTCATCGACGCCATCGAGAAGTTCGACAACGAACGGGCGATCAAGTTCGAGACCTACGCCATAACCCGGATCAAAGGGGCCATCATCGACGAGCTGCGCAGCATCGACTGGGTGCCACGGTCCGTGCGTGCCAAGGCGAGGGCGATCGAGAAGGCCTACGCCAAGCTCGAGGCGCAGCTGCTGCGGACCCCGAGCGACCTCGAAGTGGCCACCGAGCTTGGCCTGACCGAGGACGAGCTCCAGGCGCAGTTCTCGCAGATCTCTTTCGTCGGCATTGTTGCCCTCGATGAGGTGCTGTCCGGTGGCGACAGGGGCGAATCGACGACGCTCGGCGACACACTGGCCGACCGTCACGACGGGCCAATGGCCGCGTTCGAGATCGAGGAAATGAAGCAGATCCTGGCCGGGGCGATCAACCGTCTCGGCGACCGGGAAAAGATCGTCCTGTCGCTGTACTACTACGAGGGCCTTACCCTGGCGGAGATCGGCCAGGTGCTCGGCGTGACCGAAAGCCGCGTGTGCCAGATCCACACCAAGGCTGTGCTGCAGCTGCGTGCTCGCATGCTCGTCGCCGACAAAGAGACAGCCTGACGCACCGCGTGTAGGCTGGGCCCCGGGCCTCCGCAAGTAGCGGCCCGACAAACCTACGCCCAGGGCGCCTCCACGGTCGCCGCTGGCCCCGCATCCAGGGCTACGCGGCGCTAGCGCCCGGGGGACAACAACCGATGGAGAGGAGTAGTAATGGCCGTCGTCACGATGAGGCAGCTTCTAGAGGCGGGAGTCCACTTCGGGCACCAGACGAGGCGCTGGAACCCGAAGATGAAGCGCTTTATTTTCGGAGAGCGCAACGGTATTTACATCATCGACCTGACCCAGACGCTGCATAGGGTCGATCTGGCTTATTCGTTTGTGCGGGACATGGTCGCCAACGGAGGCAGCGTTCTGTTCGTGGGCACGAAGAAGCAATCGCAGGATCCGATTGCGCGTGCGGCGGAGCTGTGCGGTATGCCATATGTCAACGAGCGTTGGCTTGGCGGGATGCTGACGAACTTCACAA
>DATKHZ010000111.1:0-2236 GCA_035509995.1 Acidimicrobiales bacterium
GCCTCACCTGGCCGACCTACCGGTCCAGTATGGGGACTTCGCCCTCTGGCAGAAAGGGCTCTTCGACGAGGCGCGCTTGGCCCGAGAAGCGCCATTCTGGCGCGAGCAGTTGGCCGGTGCCAACGTCGTCCTCGACTTGCCTACCGACCATCCGCGCCCCGCGCGGCCCTCGCACCGCGGTGGTCGCACCGGCCTGACCCTGCCCGAGGAGACGAACAACTTGCTGCGGCGGGTCGGCCGAGACGAACGCGCCACCCTGTTCATGACCCTGATGGCGGCAACGGGGGTCTTCCTGCTGGCCCTGACCTCCCAGGACGACATCGTCCTGGGCAGCCCCGTGGCCAACCGGCTGCGCCCTGAGCTAGAGGGACTGATCGGCTTTTTCGTCAACACCGTGATCTTCCGGGTGCGTTTGGGTGGCGATCCCTCCTTCCGCCAACTTGTAGGGCGGGCCCGGGCCGCGACAATCGACAGCCTGGCCCACCAGGAGCTACCTTTTGACAAGTTGGTTGAACTATTACGACCGAAGCGCTACCCAGGACGCAACCCGTTGTTCCAGGTCAACTACCGGATGCAGGGCGTCGCCCCGCCGACCCCCCGGTTGGACGGGGCAAAGACCAACCGCGTCATCACCGACGTCGGGGCTTCCCGCTTTGACTTGGGCATCGGCTTCGTCGATGCGCCAGGGCCCCTTCGTGGCTACCTCGAATACAGTTACGACCTAATCGACCCCACGACGGCGGTGGCCTGGGCAGGAGCGATGACAACGGTCCTCACCGCCGTGGCAGCCGGTCCGGGCACCCCCTTGAGCCACATTGTGGGGCTCGCTCGGGCCGCCTTGGCATCGGAGCAAAGGGCGTGATATGAGCGCGGCGCGCAGGGAGGTAAATCGCGTCGGGGGCTGCGGACGGGGCCATTGGCACCGGCTACGCGCGCTGGCGGCACTTGCGCTCATCTGGGCCCTCCTCGCCGGGGGCGGGGTGCCGGCCCAAGGTGCCACCGGCCCCAATGACTCCGCAAACATCTTATCGGCGAGCACACCGTCCCGGCTCCCTGCCGATCGGCCCAACCTATTAGCCCTGACCGTCGACGGCCAATACCGCACCTTTGCGCTCTACCGTCCGAAGAGCGCCGTCGCCCACGCGCCCCTCGTCATCTTGATGCACGGTTCTGGCAGCGATGGGCCAACCCTCGAGGCTCAGATCGGTTTCGACCAAATCGCAGCAGCCCAGGGAATAGTGGTGGCTTACCCTGACGCGCTCGGGCCTAACTACGGCTGGCACGACCAGTGCTGTCAGGCCAAGGTAGACACGCCCGTCGACCTGGACTTCGTGGCCGCCATCATCAAGGTGCTGCGGGCTTCCCAGTTCGTCGGTCGCCAGCGGGTCGTGGTCGGCGGGTTCTCCAGCGGCGCCCTCATGGCCCTCGACGTCGGTTGCAAATTGGCAAACCAGGTGGCAGCCGTTGTCTCGGTCTCCGGGACGCTCCTCGACGTGCCTCCTTTTGTCGCTCGGGGCCTCCCGGCCGGCGAAGAGTGCGCTCCAACGAGGCCGGTAGCGTTGCTCGCCGTGAACGGCTCGGCCGATAGCACGATCCCGGTCCAGGGCGAGAGCAACTGTGCCTCGGCGCCCTGCGGGCCTGGCGACCGCGGTTGGACCCCCGCACTCACCACCGTCGCCTACTGGTGGGCCCGCCTCAACGGGTGCTCGCAGGCCTCGACCCACCCACGTTCTTCCTCGACCACGACCACGCTCGAAGAGGCGGTGGAGGTCGGGTGCCCGGAGGGCGGCACGGTCACCCTCGTCACCGTCAACGGCGCCGGCCATAGCCTGGCCCAGATCGAGTCGTCGTACCCCTTGGCTGTGGCCATCGCCGCCCAGGTCAAGCAGTTAGCCGTGGGCGCTAGCCACCCGCCGGGCACGACCTAGGCAGCGATGTAGAAGTCGATCGCCCTGCTCGAAAGCGCTCATGGCGGGGCGCGCCGGGCCCGGCCCGCGCCCGCACCGGACCGCATGTCATAATGGGCATCCCTGAGTAACTGGTGAACTTCGTGCCGAGCTTGCCCCTTTCCCCCGATCGCCTGGCGTGGTGGTCCACCCGATTGGCCGATCCGCCAGAGCCCACCGAGCTGCCCTCCGGTCGGGCACGACCGGCTGTCCTGTCACCAGCGCGGACCGAGCGCAGGGCTCCCGCACCCGCTTTCCCGGGCGAGGGCGCCCGGGCCCAAGACATGGCC
>DATKHZ010000112.1:0-3845 GCA_035509995.1 Acidimicrobiales bacterium
GCCGACAGCCGGACCCGGGACGCCGGATCCTCCTCCTTGGCCAGCGCCATCTCCTCGATCTCCAGGCGACGGACCGCCCGTTCGACCTCGTCTATCTCCACCGGGCGGGAGTCGATCTCCATCCGCAGGCGGGACGCTGCCTCGTCCACCAGGTCGATCGCCTTGTCGGGTAAGAAACGCCCGGTTATATAGCGGTCGGAGAACACCGCCGCCGCTACCAGGGCCGAGTCCATGATCCGGACGCCGTGGTGCACCTCGTAGCGCTCCTTCAGCCCCCGCAATATCGCAATCGTGTCCTCGACCGAGGGTTCGCCCACATAAACGGTCTGGAAACGCCGTTCCAGAGCAGCATCTTTTTCGATGTACTTTCGGTACTCATCAAGGGTGGTGGCCCCGATCAGCCGCAGTTCCCCGCGAGCCAGCATCGGTTTTATCATGTTGCCGGCGTCCATGGCGCCTTCGGCCGCGCCGGCACCGACGATCGTATGAAGCTCGTCGATGAAGGTGATGACCTCTCCGCCCGCGTCGGAAATCTCCTTCAATACTGCCTTAAGGCGTTCTTCGAACTCGCCGCGGTACTTGGCGCCTGCGACCATGGCGCCGAGGTCGAGCGCGAGGACGCGCTTGCCCCGCAAGCTTTCTGGCACGTCCCCTTCGACTATCCGGCGCGCAAGGCCTTCGACAATGGCCGTCTTGCCCACGCCAGGCTCACCGATCAGGACCGGGTTGTTCTTGGTACGCCGCGAGAGGACCTGGATGACGCGCCGGATTTCCTCGTCTCGGCCGATTACGGGGTCGAGCCTGCCCCGCCGAGCTTCCTCGGTTAGGTCTCGCCCGTACTTTTCCAAGGCCTGGTAGCTCTCTTCGGGATTTTGGCTCGTCACCCGGTGGCTGCCGCGAACCTCGCGCAACGCCTCGAGAAGGTCGTCCTGGGAGGCGCCGACGCGTTGGGCCGACGCCAGGAGGATGTGCTCCACGGAGAGGTACTCATCGCCAAGAGCGTTCCGTTCGCGGCCGGCCTGTTCGAGGAGCTCGCGCGACTCGCGCGAGAGGCCCGGGCCCTCGCCGCCGTAACTGTGGGGCAACTTCGACACTGCGTCTTCGAGGCGGTTGCGCAACGGCAGCACGGCCACACCAACGCGCTCCAGTACAGGCAGTACGGCCGTACCTTCCTGGCTGAGCAGGGCCAGCAAAAAATGGTCAGGCGTTACCTCGGGGTTGTTGCGCCCGCGCGCGTCGGCCACCGCAGCGCTGAAGGCTTCCTGGGTCTTTTGTGTCCAACGGTTCGCGTCAATCGCCAATGCACTCGCCTCCTTTTGACAACTCGGCCCTTAGCGTTGAGGGGCCCACCGGACCGGGCTCATATCGAGCGGCACCAGGTCCCGCCTGTAATGGCGGTGCACCTGGTCCACCGCGGCACGGGCCTCGGCTCGGGCCTGCGCAACCTCTTGGCGCAAGCGTGCGACCTCAGCTTCGAGCTCGATCACGCGCTTTACCCCCTCCAGGTTGAGGCCCCCGGACGTCAAATCCCCTATACGCCGTAACAGTTCTATGTCCTTGTCGCTGTAGCGCCTGCTTCCCCCCAGGGTACGAGCGGGACCGAGAAGGCCCCTCCGTTCGTAGATCCTGAGCGTCTGCGGGTGGACCCCAGCCAGCTCTGCTGCAACGGAAATGACATAGACCGCCATGGCCTGGTCCCGTGCACCGGCACGTCGCGGCACTGCCCCTCGGGGGGTGCCGCTGCCTGCCGGGCCAATAGTTGGTCCCTCAGTAGTCATTCGGTCTCAGCTCCCAGTTTCTCACGCAATTTGTGACCTGAACCCTCCGACGCGCGCGCGAGGGCCTCGAGGGCCCTCCGTTCGTCGGCGGAGAGCTTCGCCGGTACGTCGACCTCGAACGTCACGAGCAGGTCGCCCGGCTTCCCGGCCTTGGGGACGCCATGCCCGGAGACTCTGAAGACGCGTCCCGAGCGGGTCCCGGGAGGTACCTTCACGTTTACCGGCTTGGCGTTCAAGGTCGGCACCGGCACCGTGGTACCGAGCGCGGCTTCGGCGAAGGTGATCGGTACTTTCACCGTCAGGTCCTTGCCCTTCTGGCCGAACACCGGGTGGGCGGCGATGTGCACGACGACGTAAAGGTCGCCTGCGGGGCCCCCATAACGGCCGGCACCTCCCCGGCCCGGGACCCGGATGCGCTGACCGTCCTCGACGCCGGGCGGGATGCGCACTTTTACCTGCCGGGCGCGCCGCTCTGTCCCGCGGCCGCCACAGGTCGGGCAGGGCACCTCGATCTGCATGCCCGTGCCGCCACAGGCTGTACAGGGGTGGCTGAAGGAGAACATCCCCTGGTTTTCGTTGATAACGCCGCTGCCACCGCAAACCGGGCAAACACGCGGCGCGGTACCGGGCGCGGCACCACTCCCCCCGCAGGTCGAACATGGTGCCTCAGAGATCACATTGACCGTCGTCGTCGCCCCTTTTACCGCCTCTTCAAAAGACAGGTGCAGCTCGGCGTCGACGTCTTCGCCACGCTGGGGCCCAACGGCGCCCGAGCTTGCCCGCCCGCGGCGGCCAGCTCTGCCAAAAATATTGCCGAGAAGATCTCCGAGGTCGTCCACCCGGAAGTTGGAAAACCCGGCGCCGCCCCCAGCGGGAGCACCCGAACCTGCAAACGGGTTGCCTGCGAACCCCTGCTGGCTCATGGTGCGGACCTCGTCGTACTCCTTGCGCTTCGATTGGTCGCCAAGCACCTCGTAGGCGGAGTTGACCTCCTTGAAGCGCTCCTCCGACCCCGGATGGGCGTCGGGGTGGTACTGCTTGGCCAGCTTGCGATAGGCGCGCGCGATCTCCTTGTCCGAGGCGGTCTTGGCTAGCCCCAAGATCTGGTAGTAATCCTTTTCGAGCCACTCGCGCTGGACGGCCACCCGCTCAGCCCCTCACTTTCACCATGGCCGGGCGAAGCGCGCGGCCCTTCCAGACGTAGCCTGCCCGCAGCACCTCGCTGACTTCGGGCTTATCGGGCCCGTCCGCTCCCTCCGCCGGCTCGTGGGCTACCGCCTCGTGGTGCTCAGGGTCGAAGTGCTCGCCCTCGGGGTCGATGCGTTGCAAGCCTTCCTTGGAAAGGATGTCGAACAGCGCGCCTGCAATTTGCTTCACGTCCGCACCGCCGCCGTGCGCGAGCGCCAGGTCGGCCGTGTCCAGAACAGGGAGCAGCTTTTTGACGAGAGCGGCCGCGGCATTTTCGACGATCTCCCGCTGCTGGCGCTCAACCCGTTTGCGGTAGTTGTCAAACTCGGCTTGGAGGCGGAGCAACGACTCGAGGTACTCGTCGCGCTGGCGCGCCAGTTCGGCAGGTGGGGGCAGTGGCGTGTACTCGCCACTGCCGTCCGGGCTATCCACCTCGTCCGGGCTACCTACCTCGTCCGTCGCGCCATATTCGTCCTCGCAGCCTTCACTCGTCATGCTTGACCGCCCTCGTCGACGATCTCCGCGTCAACTACCTCTTCGTCGCTGGCCCCGTTGTCCGTGGCCGCGCTGGTATAGCCGCCGTCGCCTCCGGCACCGTCCGTGCCGGTAGGACCGGACGCAGCAGCACTGGCGGAGGCGGCCTCGTACATCCGCTTCCCGAGCTCCTGCACGCCGACTGCCAAACGCTCAGTAGCGCTCTTTATCGCGTCCAAATCGCTCCCAGCGATCGCATCTTTCAGTGTCTTGAGGTCAGCCTCCACGCGCTCTTTTTCCGAGCCACTGACCTCTCCCGCTTGGTCGCGCAGCATCTTCTCGGTCTGGTAGACCAGGGAGTCGGCGTTGTTGCGAACCTCAGCCTCTTCCTTGCGGCGCCGGTCG
>DATKHZ010000113.1:0-4015 GCA_035509995.1 Acidimicrobiales bacterium
ACCCAAGCGGCCCTTGTGCTAGCTGCCTTCCGCGCCCCGTACCGAGGGCGCAAGACGCCGGTCAACGCATGGTGGGGTTCGTTTGACCTCGCGGTGAGCCTTTTTTCCGGCCTGCCTGCCAAGCCGCCATCGGACGACTTCATCATGCGCAACGCAATGGACGCACAGGAAGTAGCCATCGGTTGGTGGCCCGGCGACCCTAGGCACCCCAAGTCTGCCTTTTATGCCTATGCCCACCCGGCACCCGAAGGGTTCTCCGGGGCGACCCTTTCCCCAGCGGCTGCGCATTGGGACGGGGACCTTGGTGAGTACCTCCTCGAGTGGGACGATGTGCGCGACGCCCCTGACTTGCGTGCGAGCGGGCTCGATTTTGCCGGGTCGGCGTTCCGCCATGCGTGTACGGTTTGCAACTGGGACCCGGCGTTGCTGGCCAGTGCCGAAGGGACGCCGCCGCCTATTTCATAACCTGGTTGCCCGGCCTGACCTGTGATGGCTGGGAGATCGCTGCCGCCGCCTGTCCCCAACGTTCAAAGAGCTGGCTTAGGTAAGCGTGCGAGCCTGGGTCGGGCTCGACTTCCCGTGTTATCAGAGGTTCTTCGGTGATTTTCCCGATGATCCCGGCCGCCTGGCCGCCAAGCAGCGCAGCACCCCGTGCAGAGGCATTGGGGTTCTCGACAACGAGCAGCTTCTTACCGAGCACGTCGCAGAGTAGTTGGCGCCACTTGGCGTGAAGGGTGCCTCCCCCGGCGAGATGGAGCACAGGGGCATCGGCGAACTCGGGAAGGCTCGCAGCCGCCTCAGCGATCGAGAAGGCAACCCCCTCGAAGACGGCGCGTAACATGTCCGCCCGCTCGTGGTGGAGCTCAATGCCCACGAAACCAGCTCCGGCCGCCGGGTCCATGGACGGTGACCTGGCGCCCGCTAAGTGAGGCACGAACAAAGCTCCGTTGGCCCCGAGCGGCGAGCGGGCGAGCGCCTCGTATCCCTCGTCCCAAGACGCGGCGAAGGCCCCTAACGCCCACGAGATCGCCACCCCTGCGACCTGCACCGCGGCCAGCGCGTACCACTGGCCGGGGAGTGTATTCGCGAAGACGTGGTACCGCAGACCAGGATCCGGGCCCGGGCGTACCCGAATGGTGACAATTTGTGCCGCAGAACCGACGGTGAGCTGGACGGGGCCCACTTCGGACAGCCCCGTGCCCACCAACGCGGCCGCCGTATCGGCGCAACCGAAGGCAACCGGCGTGCCGGGCAGCAGACCGAGCTCGCTGGCCGTCGCGGCGTCCAGATCGCCGGCCACCGCTCCCGATTGCCCAATGGGCGGGAACAAGCGTGAGGGCAGCCCCAGGCCTGCGATCACAGGCTCGGCCCACGACGAACGGGCCAAGTCGAACAGCAGCGTCCCCGACGCGTCGCTTGGTTCACTGCCGGCGCTCCCGATCAGCCTCAGGCGCAGCCAGTCCTTTGGTTGCAAGGCCCATTCCGCCCTGCTCAGCACGTCTGGCTCATTTGACGCCAGCCAATGCAGGAGCGGCCCCGCCATGCCCGGGACGAGCGGGTTCGCCAACACGGAGCGGATCTCCGCAGGCAGAGCGCGGTAGGCGTCGAGGTCGTTTTGGGCGCGACGGTCCAGGTGCAGGATCGCCGGCCGGAGCGCTTTTCCGCTAGCGCTTGTCAGTACCACGCCGTGCATCTGGCCGGACAACCCGATAGCCCCAACCTGGGTTTGCCTGCCATCGATGATGTCGACCAGCTCGTGGACCGCCGTCCGGACCGACAACCACCAGTCTTCGGGTTCCGACTCGGCCCACCCGGCATGCGGACTGGACACCCGCACCGGGGCCGAAGCACCTGCCAGCTGGTGACCGGCAGCGTCCAGCAGGACCGTCTTCACTGACCCGGTGCCCAAGTCGATGCCCAGCGCACAGGGAGTTGTGCTCGTCGACGGGCTCACCTCACCATGCCTTTTGGTCCCACATCATGAAATGCTACGATATTCCGCCATA
Source organism: Acidimicrobiales bacterium (assembly GCA_035509995.1). Taxonomy (GTDB): domain Bacteria; phylum Actinomycetota; class Acidimicrobiia; order Acidimicrobiales; family Palsa-688; genus Fen-671. The sequence continues at coordinate 2,007 of DATKHZ010000113.1, forward strand.
CAGGTTCGAGTTAGGGCGGAACCAAAAGCATTCGTAAGCAAAGGGGTGGTGCCGTGAGCGCAAGCCCGGACGCCCGAGGTGAGCCGGGGAGCCCAGACGAGCCGAGCGCCGCAGGCGAGCCGGACGCCTTAGACGAGCTGGACGCCGCCGACGAGCCGGACGCCCCAGACGAGCGGGTTGCGTTGAGCGGCGAGAAGCTGCGGATGTTCCCGGGGGAGCGGCGCCGGCAGATCCTCGAGATCGTGAACGCACGGGGCAGCATTCGCGTCAGCGAACTAGCGACGTTGGTCCACGTGACCGAACCTACGGTGCGCAAGGACATCAGCGACCTCGATGCCCAACGGCTGCTCCGGCGCACTCACGGAGGTGCGCTGGCGGCCCGGCCCGCCTACGAGGCGAACGTGTCGGCGCGGGCCGGCACAAATGTCGAGGGAAAGAGGGCGATCGCTCAGGCTTGCCTGGCGGAGATAAGAGACGGGGACGCCATTTTCATCGACAGCGGCACCACCATGATCGCTCTGGCCGAGGCACTCTCGCCAAGCTCCACCGCCTTCGTCGACGGGGCGACGAGCCGGTGCCCAGTCAACGTGAATGTCCTGACCAACGCCCTGGAAGTGGCCAAGATCCTCGCTCCGGTGCCCGGTGTCCGTCACAGTGTCCTCGGCGGCCAATACCGCCTGGCCGGGGGTTGTTTCGTGGGACCTCTGACCATTGAAGCCCTGCAGCGGTTCACGCTCAATATCGCTTTTGTCGGTGTAACCGGCCTGTCCCCGCTCGGCTTCACCGTCGCTGATGTCAATGAAGCTCAGGTAAAGACGGCCGCCATGGAGCGGGCACGTCGCGTCATCGTCCCTATGGACCACACCAAGGTCGGCGTCGCCGATTTTGTCAGGCTCTGTGACGCCGACCGGGTAGAGACAGTGGTGACCGACGAGGCGAGCGCGGACCTGGCCCGAATATGCAAAGACCACGGTATCCGGCTCGTAGTTGCCGGCTAAATCTCTCTCGCGAGAAGTAGTTCTGCGGCGGTCACTTAGCCGATCTCATTGAGGAGGGCGCGCATACGGGCGCCCTCTTTGGTCCACCAGTTGTGCAGGATCCCGACGTCATGGCCAATGCAGAAGTGCCTTACGCCCAGGCCCAAGTAGTACTCTGCTTCGCTCGGGTCAGCCAATTCCGCTCTGGGGGCTACGCCATGGCGATGAGCGGCGGTGATGACGTGCGCCTCGACCTCCCTGATTGCCTCCGCGTCCTTGGACCGCGCCAAACCCATGCTCATGGCAAAGTCGGCCGGCCCAAATTGCACCATGTCCACGCCGGGGACGTCCAAGATGGCGTCGAGGTCTTCCAAAGCTTCTCGTTTTTCGATCATCAATGCGACTACCGAAGATGCCAATGTCTCTACCCATTCGGTTGTGCCCGCGTGGAGCACGGTGCGCGAGTCACGCCGCAGTCCCACACCGTGGCGCCCCAAATGTTCGGGGTGTTCGGCCCGCACGGAGCGGACGCACAAAGTCGCGTCCTCCACAGTCCGCACGTCTGCGAAGAGAACGTTTTGCACCCCCGAACCTATCGCCCGCATGGCCAGGTGCCCACGCGTGTCCTGTTCGATCTTGATCATCCCGCTGAAATCAGGGAAGAGCTCAATGGCCCGACCGAGGTTGTCGAGGTCGTGCATCGTCCAAGGGGCGTACTCCGCAACGAACTCGATGTAGTCGAACTGGCCGGTTTGACCGACCAACTCGGTGACTGTCGGCCAGGTGGACAACAGGTGAGTGCCCAGGCTTGGCAAGCCGGCGTCGAGTAGTTCGCGAAGGCGGTTCTTCCGCATGGGGTACAGGTCCAATAACTTCTCCGGGTTCTCCGCTCGGGCTCTAGGCTAACCTCGCGGCCGTTCGTCGTCAACAATTGACAACATTGGCCGGCGCAGCACACAATGCTGTGGAAGGACGCATCGGGCCTCGCCTGGAGGCCCGCTTGGCAATGACACGGGAGAGCGGTCAGGGACA
>DATKHZ010000114.1:0-3867 GCA_035509995.1 Acidimicrobiales bacterium
CACATTGCCCGCATCACGTCGTCGTCGTCCGCCTCGCCGGCAAGGAACGTCTTGACGAGGTGCCCGGCACGGTACACGCCGAGGACGTCGGCCATTTCTTTCACTTCGGCAAAGCGGTGCGTGATAAGCAGGACGCAACGACCCTCGGCGCGCCACGCCCGCACCTGGTCGAGGAGCCAGGCCACCTGTTCTTCGCCCAGTGCCGAGGTTGGTTCGTCCAGGATGACAATCGACGGTCGGCGGGCGGTCACCTTTACGATTTCGACTATCTGCTTCTGTGCGAGGGTCAGGTCTCGGCCGCGCCGTGACGGGGGGATGCCCGTGACTGCAAGATCGTCGAAAAGCTGCTCGGTCGCCTCCACGAGCTTTCTCACGTTGACGAGCCCGCCGCGACGCGGCTCTCGGCGAAGGAAAATGTTCTGCGCCACCGTTAGGTCCGGTATGACTGTGAGCTCCTGGAACACCGCTCCGATCCCAGCGGCCTCGGCCGATAACGGGTCGCCGAGACGAAGCGACGAACCATCAACCGTGACGGTCCCGCTGTCGGGGCGAAGCGCCCCGGCCAGCACCTTCATAAGTGTGCTCTTGCCGGCGCCGTTCTCGCCCAGTACGGCGAACACTTGTCCGTAGGACGCGGTGAGGTCAGCACTCTGTAGGGCCACGGTGCCGCCGAAGCTTTTACTGATCCCTCTGGCTTCGACGGCGAGCCGGCTCCCGCCTACATCGCGATCGATAATCTCAGTCATTGCGTCCTATGCGACGCAAGGCTCACGTCACACCAGCAACGTGAGCCTTGCGGGCCCAGACGGCAGATTAGTACCGGTTACTTCTCGCCAGCGATCACTTCGCTGACAGTGAGGTTGCCCCCCGGTGGGTTGAACGGCCAGGTGAACTCGAGCGGAAGTGCGGGGTCACCCTTCGGCATTACAATCGTGGGGACATCGCTCTTGGCGCTGTTGTTGGCGTACACCTGGTAAGGCACCTCGGTGGTCTTGGGGTATTTCTTGCCCTGCAGCAGCCCAACGGCCTCGATGATCGCTTGGGCTCCCAGGGTGGCGGGGTAGGAACCGGCGGCACACTGCAAGCCTTGCGCCTTGTACTGGTTGCATTGTTCGAAATACTGGTTGAACGTGTAACCAGCGATCGGGATAAGAGGCTTGTGCGCCTTGACAAGGTCCTCGATGACGCCGCTCTCGCCGCCGGAGTCCCACACCCCGTTGATCACCGGGTGCGTCGCCATGATCTGCTCGAACGCGCTGGCGGATGGTGCGGTCGCCCATTGGCCCGAGAACTGAGCCACGACGTGGACGTTCGGGAACTGCTTCACGGCCTCGAGCACACCGGCGTTCTGCTGTTCCTCACCACCGGTACCGAGTACCCCGTTGTTGATCACCAGGTTGCCCTTGTCGCCCATGCTGTGGATGAGCCACAGAGCGGTCGAGTAGGCCGGCTTGGTGAGCCCGCCTATGGTCGTGACGCCATAGGCCTTGGCGTTGCTCAGAGGCGTGTCGAACCAAACGACTACGGCACCCTGGGCGATGGCTTGGTTAAGGACCGGTGTGAGGGCGGTCGGTGAGTTGGCGTCGATCACGATGGCGTTCGGGTGGTCCGGCAGTATGGCCTCGATCGAAGCGATCTGGCCGGCAACGGTGTTCGTGCCATTGATGATCTGGAACTTCACTTCGTGGTTGTACGGGGCGGTCCGCGCGACAAAGTTTTGCGCAATGCTCTGCATCTCCAGCCGCCAACCGTTGTCCAGGTTGGTGTTGCTCAGGTAGATCTTGTACGGCGACGCTGCCGACGCCGGCGTAGCCGTGATAACTCCGGCCATGCCCGCAGTACCCGCGAGCACGACTACGGAGCTCGTCAAGCTCGCAACCCATCGTCTTCGGTTTCTAATAGTTCCCATTTCTCCCCTTCACTACGGCGGGATCGCCGTGACATATGGACCGGCCACCCAGCTCTCGGCTCGGTGGTCAGGCGTCAGGAAAGCCTGCAGCCGTGCCCGGTGTAGCTAAGTGGCTTGACCACTTGACTAGCGTATATAGATCGGCTCGCGGTGTCAAGGCACCGAGCCGCCGGGACAAACCCAGGCCGCCAGGGACAAAGCCGCAGATTTACACCGATTATGAGGCGACCGCGACCAAGGGTCGCCCGTATGCTCAATCGGCGCTGCGGTTGGCCGCGAGCCTCAGCGAAGACAGGGAGACGGCTACGAGGATGACCAGCCCGTAGACGATCTCCAGCGTCGCTTGGCTAAAACCGAGGATCGGCAGGATCGCGGCAAGCAGGGCCAGCACGAGCGCCCCCGCCGTCGTCCCGACGTAGTTTCCCGTGCCGCCCAGGACCGATGCGCCGCCGATGGCCACCGCGGCCACGGAAGCGAACAGGTACGGGTCACCCATCCCCAGGTACGATTCGCCGACGTAACCCGCAAGGACAAGGCCCGCCAATGCTGCGGCCACGCCACTGATCACGTAAACAGAAACGGTGACCCAGCGGACGTTCACCCCGGAGAACTCGGCTACCCGGCGATTGAGACCGGTGGCGTACAGCCGTCTCCCAAACGGCGTCGCGCTGAGCACGACCGTCGCGGCTACGAGAACGACCAACCAAACGACGGCGACCACCGGGACCGGGCCCCATCGATGAGTGGCCGCATAGACCACCCCAGTCGGCGCGATGTTCCCCGAACCGCCGTTCGTGTACAGCAGCAACCCGCCTTCAACCATCGAAGACATACCGAGGGTCATGATGATTGGCGGGATGCGGAGGTACATAACCCCGAGCCCGTTCAACAGCCCGACGACCGCCCCACCGGCGAGCAGCAAGGGGAACAGCCACAGCGTTTTGCCGTTGCTGCCGTTGGCGAAGATAGTTAGGAGCACGGCGGCCGCGTTCAGCACCCAGGGGATCGACAGGTCGATGCCGCCGCTCAGGATCACGAACGACTGGCCGAGAGCCACAAACGCTATGAAGCTCGCCTCGATCAACAGTTGGTCGATGTGGGAAATGGTCAGGAAGCCGCCGGCCACCAGTTCCCCAAAAATGGCGAGCACGACGACGAGCGCGTAGGCGAGCAGGATGGACCGGTTGCGCTCGAGCACCGGGCGAGAGGTGAACGACTTCATCGCCGCAGCCACCGCAGCTGCAGGGACCTCAGCGACCCGCCGAGGAGCACGGCAACAACGAGAAGAAAGCCGTCGGCGAAGACTGTCCAGTAGGAGGGCAGGTTGAACACGAAGATCACGTCGCCCAGCAGTGTCAAGGTCAGTGCTCCGGCAATCGTCCCGATGAAACCGCCTTGGCCCCCGAACAAGCTCGTGCCACCTATGACCACTGCGGCCACCGCCGGCAGGATCAGGCCATCGCCCGCCGTCGGGTCGCCGGAGGCCGTCAACATCGCATAGAACAGAGCCGCCACAGCGGCGCACAGCCCGGAGATCGCATAGGTCGCGACCAGTGTCCGCGGCCGGTGAACGCCCGAGATCCGGGCTCCTTCCCGGTCCGACCCGAGGGCGTAAATCCTGCGGGCGACCTTCGTCTGCTTGAACCACAGCCAGATGACGGCCATGACCAGGATCGCCCACACCGCGTTGGGAATGCCGGCAGTAGACGCCCCGATCCAGTTCGAAAAGCCTGTCGGGACCGAGCCGCCCTGGGTGGGTAGCACTTCTAGGGCCAGCCCATCGAAGATCGACCACGTTGCAAGTGTGACGATGAAGGGCTGCAACCGCAGATAACCGATAAGGGCCCCATTTATCACGCCTGCGGTTACACCTAGGACGATAATCACGATGCTCCACAACAACGTCTGCGAGCTGTTCGTAAAATGAACCGCTGCGATCGCGGTCCCGAGCGACAAGA
>DATKHZ010000115.1:0-3801 GCA_035509995.1 Acidimicrobiales bacterium
GGGGGTAAAGAAGGCTGTAATTGAGCGGGTAGTTGCCTCCGTACCAGCCCGGGTCCCAGTAGGAGATCCCGTACCGGACGACCTGACCTACGCGGTAGATCTGGGCCGCCCAGTCCGTTCCCCGCCAGCCGACAACGTAGCAAAAAATGCAGGCGGCCACGGCCAATAGCGCAGGGCGGCCAACCCTCAGCATGCCTGCGGCGAGGCGCCTGGCCTTCGCCGGGCCTGGCCCTTCCAGATAGGACTGTATGGAGCCTTTGGCCGACGCGCCGGCTCCGCGCTCGCCCAGTATTTGTACGGGCCTCATCGTCAGCTCTCGGGTCGCCACGTCCTCCTATTGCGTTAAAACACCTGTCCGGGGTGCGCAACGCGCCACCGGGAACGGGCTTTGCCCGCGTGCTCCGGCCGGCTCAGGACCGGACCTGGTGAGGCCCACGGCGCCAGCCAGCAGGAGAGCGAGCCCGGCGGCCTCGCCCAAGATGTCGGCCGCCCCGTTGCGGAACCCTTCGTCGAACACGGACGCTCCAATTACCAAGCTGACAAGGGCGTCCACCGTCATGATAGTGGGCAGGCTCGAGCTGAGCGGTCCTGCTCGGTAGGCGAGCTGCGTCACCACGAGGCTGAAAGCGCCTACGGCAATGAGGGCATAAAGGGGCCATGAAGCAGCCAGCACACCCACCCCGCTCTTGAGCAGGACCATGTCTTGTTTGAGCAGTCCCGCCAGTGCGGCGTACGACAGTCCCGCGGCGGTACCGAGCAAGGCAGCGGCGGCACTACCGCTGTAGCGCCGGCCGCCCGCGAAAAAGCCAAGGACGCTGAGCCCGATCAGCGCACCCACGACGGCGGCCGGGACAGGGTCGGCACGCTGGGCGACGTGGCCGGCCGGCGTGGAGATACTGAGGAACAGGACCAGGCCGAGGGTCAGGGCGGTAGCCCAGGTAAGTTCGTCGCGCCGGGGCCACCTGCGCTCCAGGAGCTGGCGGAGCACAACGGCAAAAACGATGCTGCTGACCAACACCGGCTGCACTACGGTGAGCGGGCCCAGTCGAAGAGCCAAGGCGTGCAACCCGAAGCCACCGAGGTCAGCGACGGCGCCAATGATCCATAAGGGGTGGCTCAATGTCTTAGCCATGAACCGGCCGAGCCGCTCGCTAGCCTGCGGGCCGTCACTGACCAGCGCAGCACTGCGATGCTGGAAGGCAGTCGAGACACCGAACAGAGCGGCAGCCAGCAGTGCGGTTATCGTGGTTACCAGCAAGATAAATCCCCCAGACGCGTTCCCTTAGGGCGTGCCCAATCGGAGGAATGGACGGCGTGGCCCCGCGTGCTCATGGTCCCCCCGGAGCAGCGACCGCCTCGTGGCTCGGCGTCGGGCCCGCACCCAGGCGTGGTGCGGGCAGTCATACTCACGAAGCTAAACCGACCAGCGACCAAAAACGACCACCTGAGGGATGAACTTTGGAGGCCCGCATCTACGACCCTAGTCGTACCGCGTCCTTAGCGCCTCGCCGCATCGCTGCTTTCGATCGCGCCGCTTCGGGTGGGCCCTGGCCCCGTGGCTACGAGATCGCCACTGGCGGGCCGGCCATCAATGCTTGGCTCGTCTTGCCTGGTAGACAGATCCGCCGAGGAGTAGGACGACCGCCGCCGGGAACACGGCGACGGCGGCTCCGTTCAATGACGAAGCCTTCACCAGGAGAGCCACCAGTCCGATGGCAACCAGCACACCGATCAGCAGCTCGGGGGTGTCGCCGACCAGGAAATCCCACCAGAAAGCGCCGAAGGCCTTCAGCCACCGCATCAGCAGTGGCGCAGGAGCCGCCGCCGGCGCCGGCGCCTCAGGCACGGGCCTGTTCCGAGCTCACCGGGCTCGGAGAAGGGCGGGCCAGGACCACCAGCGCCCACGTCACGAAGGCGTAGCCACCGACGAGGACGAGTATGGCGAGGTCGCTCCCCGGCCACCGGACCCCGAGGCCTTCACCCGCCCAGAAGGTCCCGAACGATGTCAACATCAGGCCGACCACCGTCTTCATGGCGTTCTCGGGCACACCCGCCAGCTGGCGGGCGACCACGACGCCGACCCCGGCCACCACGAGCATGGCAGTACCGGCGGCCGCGCTGGCCAGCCCCAACTGGTGGTCGCCGCCGCCCAATCCGAGGACGATGATGACCACCTCCAAGCCCTCGAGGAACGTCCCTTTGAAGGCCACGACAAACCCCGTAGCGTCGACCCGGCCCCTGTCGGCCGGCTCGGGCCGCTCGGACAGCGTCAATGCGTCCACGTGCTGTTTGAAAATGGCGTCCTCGTCGTGCTTGGCCTTTAGCCCCACAGCCCGCAACACGGCTTTGCGAAGCCACTGCAAACCGAAGACGAGAAGCAGGGCCCCCACCACCGCTCGCAGCACGTTGACGGGGACCAGGTAAACGAGGGCAGGGCCAAGGGCGGCTACCAGTACGACCAACGCCCCCAGTGCGGCCGCCATACCAGTCAGGGCCGACCGCCATCCCCGAGAGACGCCGGCCGCGACGATGATCGTCAGCGCCTCCACGCTTTCGACCGCACTGGCCAGGAAAACGGCGACGGCCAGGGTTACGGCGCTCGTGGTGGGATGCATGACCGAACTAGCTTGCCGCGCTCGGCAGCACTTGCGCACGCCCAACAGCGGTGAACTCGACAAGCTCGGCGCGACCGCTGCCGTCAGGGGCGGCGTGGCCGTCGTCGGCCGGCAGGACCAGGCATCCCTCCGGGCTGAGGCGCATTCCCACAGAACTTCCCCGTTCCCAGCGCCGATCGGAGAAGATCCTGGTGAAAAGGATGGGCCCCTCGGCGGCCAGAGCGTGCTCGTAACCCCTCCCCGCGAACGCGACGTCACGGACCTGGGCCATGAGCTGCGCGTCTTCTGGCGCCACGATGTGCACGGCGGAGGGGCGCACGAACATCTGTAAGGAGGCCCCATCGTTGACCGGCCGCGGCAGCGTGGCGGTCACGACCGCGCCCCCCGCCCCGGCCAGGCGGACATCAACCAACTGCGCCCGGGTGGTACCCGTGCCGCTGCCAACCCGCGTTACCGGCGCCTCGGTGCAGATCCCGGTGAACCTGGCCACGAACGGGCTAGCGGGCTGGAGGTACAGCTCCTCCGGCGTTCCCCATTGCACGAGCCGGCCGTCGCGCAGCACGCCGACGCTGTCGGCCAACGAGAACGCTTCGGACTGGTCATGGGTGATGTACACCGACGTCGCCCCGCTGTCGCGGGCCAGCGTGGAAATGGCCAGGCGGAGCTGCTCGCGCATATCGGCGTCAAGATTGGACAGAGGTTCGTCGAACAGCAAAAGGCCTACACCTCCCACCAAGGAGCGGGCCAGGGCCACCCGTTGCTGCTCACCGCCGGACAGCTCGTTGGGGTAACGCCCGGCTAGGTGGGCGAGGCCGACGCGCTCGAGCATCTCGTGGGCTCGCCGCTGAGCTTCGGGCCCGGGCACCCGCATCTGGCGGAGCGGGAACAACACGTTGCGTGCCGCCGTCATGTGCGGCCATAGGGCATAGTCCTGGAAAACCATCGCCAGGCGCCGGCGTTCGGGCGGCAGGTGCAGGTTGGTGTCGGCTACGACCTTGCCACTGATCGAGATGCGGCCCGAGCTCAGCCGCTCGATCCCGGCCAGGCAGCGCAAGAGTGTCGTCTTGCCCGAGCCGGAAGGCCCCAACAGGACGACGAAAGACCCAGGCTCGACCTGGAGGTCCAGCGCCGAAAGGGCCGCTTTCTGCCCGAACAACTTGGTGGCGCCAACGATGTCGACCCTTTC
>DATKHZ010000116.1:0-2675 GCA_035509995.1 Acidimicrobiales bacterium
CGGTACTCAGACGGATTTCTCGCGATTGCAGCGTCGCATGCAAATCAGTGATCCCACCATGGCGCGCCGGTCTGGAATTGCCGTTTTCTACTACGTCTTCGACATCATTCATCTCGACGGGTTCGATCTGACGAACCTCACTTTGCGGGACCGCAAGCGCCTCCTAAGGACGTCCCTCTCGTTCAGAGGTCCATTGCGCCTGACACCACACCGCAATACGGCCGGGGAGGCCTACTTCTCTCACGCCTGTCGAAGCGGATGGGAAGGAGTGGTCGCCAAACTCGCCAGCGGCAAGTACGTGCACCGCCGTTCGCCTCAGTGGTTGAAGTTCAAGTGCCAGCTCGGCCAGGAGTTCGTTATCGGAGGATTCACAGACCCTAGAAACTCCCGACAAAGCTTCGGCGCCCTGCTCCTTGGTTACTACCGCGGTGACGACTTGGTATACGCCGGGAAGGTGGGGACAGGGTTCGACGAGCGAACTCTCCAAGATCTTGGCCGCCGCCTCGCCAGCCTGGAAACCGACCGCTCCGCGTTCGCGGCAGGCGACCCTCCGGTTGGCGCTCGGTGGGTGCGTCCGAACTTGGTTGCGGAGGTTCGATTCAGCGAGTGGACGCGGGACGGTCGGCTCCGCCACCCCAGCTTTCTAGGCCTGCGGGACGACAAGGCGGCGCGAGACGTCGCCCGTGAGATCGCTCTGTGAAGGAGCTCCAAATCGGACGGTAGCTGTGGCGGGTCGTCCTACCTTCGCAGGGCTGAGACGTCCAGTACCGAGCGGCGACCTGCCACCTCGTAGCCGGTGATGAGCAGTCCCGTCTATCGGCCCACGAGAAGCCGCAACACGTTTCCGAAAGGAGATGGCTCGCACCGTGAGCTCAAAGTGGACGTATCAAATTGTTCTCGAGCAGCGTCGACACGAGGAGATCCCGATACCCGTGGTCGTCAAAGAGAATGGTCACCTGATCCCGGTCGTACCGTTGAATCGTGCCCTCGCCCCAGTGCTCGGTAGCGACACGCGCCCCGATTGGAAAGGGCTCCTCCCAGTGGGGGGTTGGGGGGCGCCGACGGTCGTTGTCACAGTTGCCGCAGGGACCTGGATAGTTCTGCCCGAAGTAGGTCAGGAGGAACGACCGCCGGCATCCGGTGTGCTCGGCGTACCGGCGCATCATCTCAAGGCGAGACGACTGGATCTCCTGTTCGCGAGTTGCCTTCGCTGCGGAAGCGTCGAGGGACGAAGGAACGCTCAGCAGTCCGTTCCACCTGGCTCCCCCGTCGGCCGCCCAACTCGCCGCGCCGATGTCCACCAGGCGGGCTAACGCCAGGGTCACCGACCGCCTACTCCGGGCGGCGCCGGCAAGATGATCGATGTCGTCGCCGTCGAATCCGTCGGCCAGGCGTTGGGCGACGTCGGCGACGGTCGCCTCCGAGACGCCATCTCTTACTGCGAGGTGTCGAACTACGGCCAGGTCGGCGTCGTGGTACAGCAAATGGGCTTGTGCCGGTTCTCCGTCTCGCCCCGCCCGTCCAATCTCTTGGTAGTAGGCGTCGATTGATCCGGGCGGGTCGGCGTGCACGACCCATCGCACATCGGCCTTGTCGATACCCATTCCGAACGCCACCGTGGCGGCCATGATCCGCGTCGGCCCGTCGAGGAATGACTCCATAGCCTGCCGCCTCACCGCTGTCGGCAGCCCCGCGTGGTAAAGCGTGACACTATGCCCGGCTGCGGCAAGAACATCTTTGGCCTCTTGGGCACCCGCACGAGTGGCGGCGTAGACGATCCCTGACCCTTCCAAGTCAGATGCTGCCTCTTCGATGGCCCGCCGCTTACCGTCTCGGGAGAAGATACGACGGACGCTCAGGCTGATCTCTGGTCTATTGAAGTCCCCGATCACCACCTGCGGTTCCTGAAGCCCAAGACGTTTGATGATCTCGTCGCGCACCGGCGGCGCTGCCGTCGCCGTCAACGCCAATCGTACGTCGGCGCCTAGCGCGTCGGCCTGAGCCCCTAGTCGCAGATAGTCCGGTCGGAAGTCTTGTCCCCACTGGCTAACGAGATGGGCCTCGTCGACGACGAACAAACTCGGCTGGACCCTCATCAGCGCTGCTCTGGTTTCAGGGTTGGTGAGCTGCTCTGGCGCGACAAACACGAACTCGTTGGTCTCACCAACCCTCGATAGCGCCTGCGCCCGAGCCCTACTCGACAATTTGGAGTTCACGACGGTCGCCGACAAGCCAGCGTCGCGGAGGTGTGCAAGCTGATCGTCCTCCAGGGCGATAAGCGGAGAGACCACGACCGTCGGGCCAGCCCGCAACAGACCGGCCAGTTCGTAGATGGCGGACTTGCCGGCGCCGGTCGGCAACACGGCCACGACGCTGCGGCCGGCAGCTGCGGCGCTGATTGCCTCGAGCTGGCCAGGGCGCAGTTGGTGGAACCCGAACCGATCTCGGGCGAGCCGCCGAATCGAGTCGGCCGTCGGGAGCGTCGTCGCCAACTTGCGGCTCTTAGATTTTTTCCTTGGCCACCCACATGTGGAAGCGGCCCAGGCTCAGTCCAGGATCCGAAATGAGGCCAAGCGAGAAGAGTCCCAGTCCAACGTTCTTCTACTGCCCCTCAAGGTCGACATTGGGGAAGCCCTCTGGAATTTTCTCCAGGTCAACGGGATCAGTATCGACCT
>DATKHZ010000117.1:0-3056 GCA_035509995.1 Acidimicrobiales bacterium
CACCCCGTCGACAGCCAAAGCTCTATGGCGGACGCCCATCACCGTACCGTCCTCGGCCCAGGCGCTCACCTCGAGGTCGTCGCCCAATGTGCCTCGCTCGACGACGAGCGAGTGGTAGCGGGTTGCAGTAAGGGGCTGAGGCAGGTCCGCGAAGATCCCACGCCCGTCATGGGAAACCTGGGAAGTCTTACCATGCAGCAGTTGGGCCGCCCGCACTATGTTGGCCCCGAAGGCAAAACCGATGGCCTGATGACCGAGGCAAACCCCGAGGATGGGGGCGTGGCCCGCAAAGGCCCTAATCAATGGCACGCTTATACCGGCGTCTTCGGGGCGCCCCGGCCCGGGAGAGATGACAACCCCCGAAGGGCGCAGCTCCTCGACGTCGGCGAGGCTCAGCTCGTCGTTGCGACGCACAACCGGGTCGGCGCCGAGCTGGCCAAGGTATTGGACGAGGTTGTACACGAACGAGTCGTAGTTGTCGACTACCAGGACTTTGGCCGTCATTGACCAAACGCTACCGGTCCCGGCCTCTCCTCCGCCTGGACTTCCCTCGCCGATGGGAGGTGACGCCGTCCGTCGCGTATCCTGTCTGCATGCCCCGACGCACCAAAGAGGCCCCAGGACGAGTAACCCCCAAGGCGGACGCCCGCCTGCCTACCTTCAGCGGCCGCTACACAGCCCCGATGCCGACCGACTACCGGCACAGCCCGACGTGGGTCCCGGTCATCATGCTGACGTTCTTCGCGTGCGGTGTGTTGATGATCGTGCTCAACTACATCAGCTTGCTACCGAGCGCCCCCTCCAACTGGTACCTGCTCGGTGGCCTCGGCCTCATTGTTTGCGGTTTCGCGATCTCGACCCAGTACCGCTAGTGCTGGTCGCCCGCTAGCGGGCGACCGCCGCCGCGCCTCGCAGCAGTGCAAGCTCCTCGCAGCCGGTGGGCCCCGATAGCCGGGTTCGCCTTGGCATCGTCGGCAAACCAGATGGCTTGGCTGGCCTTCGCTCCAGTCACGACTGGCGCCGCTGCGCACTTCAGGGTTCCCACCTCGACGATCGGTCTGCTGTCGGAGATCTTCCCGTTGCTGTACGTCGTGTTGGCGTTACCGGCGGGCCGAGCGGTCGACAGGTCTCTCCGGAAGTGGCTGGGCGCGGGGGCCGTGCTCAGCGCCTTGGGGACTGTGCTCCGCCTGGCTGGGACAACTCGCTCTGGCTTCGCCTGGGTGCTGGCCGGTCAGGTCGTGGTGGCAGCAGCCCAGCCCCTGCTCCTCAATTCCGTCACAGCCCTGGCGAGGCGCTATCTTGCACCGGCTGACAGACCGGTCGGCATTGCGATCGGCTCCGCCGGGACGTTCCTCGGTTTCGTGCTGGCCTTCGTGACCGGAGGAGCCATCGGTGCGGCGAGGACCAACGACCTGTTGGCGCTGGGAGCGGCCTACGCCGCGTTGGGCGGTGCCGTCCTCGTGGTGGCCCTTGTCCTGACGCCCTGCCCATTCGGCGGCGAGCGGTCCGGCTCCTTGGCTGGTTTGGCCGAACTGCGCCAGCTCTGGGACGACCCTGTAATGCGAGGGCTGGTGTACCTCGTCTTCGTCGGCTTCGGGGTGTTCGTTTCCCTGACGACGTGGGCCCAGCCGTTGCTCCAGCCGGCCGGCGTGAGCACGGCCACGGCGGACACCCTGCTCACAGCCATGGTCCTGGCCGGCGTGGCTACCTCTGCCCTGCTTCCTCCGCCAATCGCACGGCGTGGCGCTCAGCTGCCCGCCCTCGTGGTCGGTGGTGTGGCGACAATCCTTGGCTGCGGCCTGCTAGCCGCCGCCCCGGGTGTGGTCAGCGGGGCGTTGGGGCTATGCCTGGTCGGGCTCTTCCTCCTGCCCGGGTTGCCGGTCATGCTAGAGGTGGCGGAGCGCCGGAGTGGGGACGGGGCTGGGGCCGCGGCCGGGCTGATCTGGTTGGCCGGCCAGGGTGGAGGGATCGTGGTGGCGGTCGCGTGCGGTGCCCTCGAGGGCACGCCATGGCTTGCTTTCAGCCTTCTGGCCATCGTCGTCCTGTCCGCAGTACCCGCTGCCACCCATCTGCGGGGCCAGCTCTCCGCTCAGGTGCTACACCCCTAAGCTGCCCCGCGCCACCGCCTGGAAAACGCTGAACGGGAGAGCCCTCTTCGCGATCAACCCCGCCCGCTCGGAGGCCCTGCCGACCGAGACCCGCCTCGGCGGCCGCGATGACTCGAGGACCTTGCGGACCGCTTTCGCCACACTTTCAGGCGATGCCCCGTTCTGCTCGTCGCGCTCCATGATGCCCACGGCCTTGGAGACAGCCGCCGCATAGGCGTCGCCCATCTCTTGTCCGGTCCCTTCGCTCGGCGCTCCTGGCTTGGTTGGCCCCGTCAAAGTGCGGCGATTTTCGGTGAAGCCCGTTCGGAAATTGCCCGGTTGGATGAGAGTGACCTTGATCCCGAAAGGTCCGACCTCGTAAGCCAAAGCCTCACCCCAGCCCTCGATCGCGAACTTGCTGGCGCTGTAAAACGCTTGGAAAGGCAAGCCGATAACGCCCCCGATGGAACTGATGAGCACGATCCTGCCTGACTTGTCGGCCCGCATGGCCGGCAGCACGGCGTGCACGGCTCGGGCGGTGCCCCAGAAGAGCGTTTCGAGCTGAGCCTTGCCGTCAGCAATGGGAGTGTTCTCCACGGCTCCGGCAAGACCCCAACCAGCACAGGTGACCAGGGCGTCGATGCGCCCGTGCCGGTCGATAACCGAGCGCACCCCCGCTGCGACCGAGCGATCATCATCGACGTCCATAACCAGGCCCGTCCAGCCTTCACCGGCCGTGCCCCGCCGGCTCGCCCCGACAACGGCCCACCCTGCCGCGGCGAGGTTCGTCGCAGTGGCTCGGCCAATCCCGGCCGACGCACCTGTAACAAGCGCAACCTTGTCCATCGACGGGCCACCTTTCTTCGGTGCGGAGTGTACCCGTCGCGATCAGAGCACTACGAACGGGACGACTACTCGGCTGAGCGTGAGCCATATCTTGGGGAAGGGTCGCGGTCCTGGGCACTCGCC
>DATKHZ010000118.1:0-5565 GCA_035509995.1 Acidimicrobiales bacterium
AGGGGGTTCGGTAAGGGCTCGGCGCGGGACACTGCCAACGTGGTGGCCGGGTTCGGCGCCCCGGCCCGGGCACCGGCCCGCCAAGGCCAAGGCGAACGGGTCGCCGGGACTGGGGCCTAGGGCCGGTCGAGGGCCCTGATGGGCCTGGCGTAGGCAGTTCTGCGGCGGTCGCTCAGCCGAGGAGATCGATGCGTGCGAGCCAAAGACCCGGCGCGTCGATCTCGGCGGGTGTCGGGAGACCTGCCTGGCTCTCCCATAAACGAGAAAGCTCTCCCTCCCCGGCGCGCTCCAACACCCCGCGTACAAACGCATGCCCTCTGTCAATGGTCGTCTGGTCGAGCTCGATGCCGAGAAGCTTGCCGAGCACACGCTGGCCGGGGCCGTCCTCGAGCCGCCGGCGACGGAAAGCTTCGCTCACCAGGGGGTACGAACCGACCAGGCCTTTGCCGACCTTGTCGACGATGAAATCCGTGTACCCGGCCACTGCGGCCAGGAACGCCTTGAGCGGCCCCAACAGCCTGCGTTGCTCATCGCTCTGGATATCGCCGAGAAGCGCCTCGGGGTCGCCGAGGGTCTGCTGGAAAGACGTGAGGTCGGTCGGGTCAAGGCTGCCCAGGCGTTGTTCGATGGTGTCCATCTCGACGTGGAACGCACCCGTATACGCCATGAGGTGGTCCCTGAACGCTGCCGCGACGTGGGCCCGGCTCAGGACTGCGTGGTGGGCAACGTCCCGCAGGCCGACGTACATGCGCACGTCGTCCGGCGCAAGCTCCCATTCCTTGGCGAAGCCGTCGATCGCATCTGGCACCGCCATCAACTCGTCGGTGCCCGGCGCCAGCATCGGTATGTCGTACTGGCCCATGGCCCGGCTCGCCAGGTGCCCGACCATCGCACCCGCCTGGGCACCTAGGACCAGCGGCCCGATCACCTGGGGAAGGTTCCCGAGCAATTGGTCCATAGGGTTGCCCTCTCCAGGTTGGGAGGGCTTTACCTGTTCGGGGGCTTCGGCGCCCGGGCTGAGGGATGTTGCGAGCCTCAAAAGAACGTCTTTCCAAGCCTCGAGCGTCCTATTTGCCCACTCGGCGCGGGTGACGCAGTTCAACCCCAGCCACCCGCGGCGCGATGTGGGCATGCCGGTAGCTTCTCCCACGTACATATCTGCGACCCTGAGCAGCTCTTCCATGCGGATGCGCGCCAGGGGGTCAGGGTTTGCCTCGGCCTGCCCTTCGGTCGCTGCCCACGCCGCCAACTGGCGTGCCACGTCCCAGTTGAGCGGGCCTTGAGCTGTCAAAAGCCGGGCGAGGTCGCGCAACAGGTCCCCCAGGGGACCACCGCCCGAGAACGGCGACGGGTTGCTCATTACTAAAGGCTACCGGTCGCGGGAACCTCAATAAGCAGCCGCCCGGAACTGGTTGACCGACGGCAGGAGATTAGCTGCGCTTGCTAGCGCTATCCTTGTCCCCCATTACAGGGAGCACAGTTGTGGTCACGGGGGCTGCCGGTAACCTAGGCCGAAGGGTTACGGCCTCCCTGGCGGCGCATGCAGGGGTGGACCGGGTCCTGGCTGTGGACGTGGTCCCGATGCCTGCCACCGCTCCGGAGGTCGAGGCGCACACCCTTGACCTCTCATCGCCCGGCGCACAAGATGAGCTTGCCGCCCTCGCCAAGCGAGCTGATGTCTTGGTACACCTGGCGTGGGAACCAGAAGGAAAACAGAACATGAGGGCGCTTCAACATGTCCTCGAAGCCGCAGAGGCAATCGAACCGGCGCAACTTGTCCATCTCTCGAGTGGGACTGTTTATGGGGCATGGCCGGACAACGCTTTCCCGCTCACTGAGGAAGTAACACCGCGGCCTAATGCCGAGCTCGCCTATGCAGTGGAAAAAAAGGACGCAGAAGAATTTGTGGAGAAGTGGGCGAGGGCTCATCCTGATATTGCGGTCGCCCTTCTCCGGCCAGCATGCACCGTCGGGTCAACTGAACAGCCTCTCTACCAAGCTCTGGCCACGAGCAAGCGCCCTCCTCTGGGCGCAGAAGGGCGCATCGTCCAGTACCTTCACGTGAACGACCTGGCGAGCGCGGTCGTGCACACCTGCGAAAAAGGGCTATCGGGCACTTACAACGTGGCGCCTGACAACGGCGTCCGGGAAGAGGTGGCCGGAGCCTTAGCCGGGGGGTCGGCCGGCCTCCCGCTGTCCGCGCCCGTGCGGGCGGCACTAGCTGAGTTGCGCTGGCGCTTGTGGCGGCGCGGTGCGCCACCTGGAGCAGGGCCCTACGCCGAGCACACCTGGGTCATCGCGGGCGACAAGCTGCGTGCGACGGGGTGGCGCCCGGAGTACAGCTCAGAGCAAGCGTTGGTGGTCAGCGACGAGCGCGCCCACTGGGATGAGCTCCCACCCAATAAGCGAGTCTCGGCAGCACTTGCCGCAGGCGCAGCCACAATGTTGGCTGTCGCCGCCGGCAGCGCCATTTGGTGGCGGCACCGGCGATAACTTGCACTGAAGGGCCCCCCTCAGGGCCTAGCTCGGGTTCGCTGTCGCCGGCTGGGTACCCAGGGTGATATCTGCTTGATGACGGTGGCCGCTGTGCAGCCAGTTGACGCTCACGACCTCGCCGGGCTTTGCCAGTGCCAGCCACGCAATGAGAGCCCCTACCGAAGCCGCCGGGTGCCCGATCGCTGTGATCACGTCGTTGTCGGCAATGCCAGCTTTGGCGGCCGGGCTGCCAACCGCGACACTTTCGACCTCGATCGCGCTGGCCACCCTGAGCGCCTGGGCCCCCGGGCCGGAAATGTCGGTTGCCTGCAGTATGCCGAGCCATGGGTGAGCCTCGGCCTGCCCGCCGGCCTTGGTCATCGCGTACATATCGGCCATCGCAGTATCAATTGGCGTTACATAAGTGAGCCCTGGCCTTGCCAATTGGCTGGGCACCTGGTTGGCGATGCCGATGAGCGCCCCGGACCCATCGACGACTGCTCCGCCGTACGCGGTGGGATCCACCGACATGTCCGCCACCAGCATCGAGTACATCGCCCCAGAGGAACCCTGGACAGATTGGAGGTAGTTCATGGAATCGTTTATCGAACCAGGCGTAAACTCGGAGCCGTTGCTCGAGCCTGCAATTCCCCCAGAACCTATCGAATAGATCGTCCCGCCTGTCTGGACGTCGGCAACACTACCCGGCACAGCCGGGTCCACCGGGTCTGCCGAGCCCATTACGACGCGCACAACAGCTATCCCACCAGAAGCATCCGTCCCGACCAGTGACCCAGTTTTCTGCTGGCCCAAATAAGACAGAACTTGCACTTGAACATTGGAGCCGGCTGTCGAAAAAAGAGCGCTATCGGTGAGGATATAGCAATCTTGTCCATCGGTGCTCACGATGACACCCGAACCGCTGTCAACTCCTTGAGCACCGTTTACGCTGAGCCCGACCACAGCTGGCGCCACCGAACCCAAAATCCCAATGGCGTTGGGAGCTCCCCCCGCAGGATTGCTCGACGCGGGATGTGTCGCAGTTTTTGTCACAAAGACGGGCGTGGGTTGGTTGACTGCTCCCACGGCTATAAGCACTCCCCCACAAACAAGGGCCCCCACGACCCCGGAAATGACCCCGACAAGCCAGGTCCGCCCCTCCGGGCCCACCAACCAGCTACCGACTGAGCGGCTCGGTCGTCGCCCGGGGACGGACGGGTTGGAGCGGACCTCTGAGGGATGCCTCCAAAGCCGGTCGTCGGGGGGCAGCCATGGGCTCCCTGGGTGATCATCGTCCTCTTCGCCGGGACCATGTGGCGGTTGTTGTTCGGGATCCATCCTGCACACGAGGTTACTGACCTGCTCGGCCGCGCTGACATCGGGCCCGAGCGATCCGCGCCCTTCGACTTCGGAGCATGGACAGGCCTAGGATTGACCGGTGTTGCTGCCTCCCCCAGGAGACGCCTGGCTGGCGTTGTCTGCCGAGCCCCTCGACCTCGGCCAATTTGCAACGTGGGCCATCGTCCCCAAGTGCGGCGCGGTGGTCGTTTTTGCGGGCACCGTCCGCGAGCACGCTGAGGGCCGACCCGGGGTCATCTCGCTCGAGTACGAGGCTTATGCGGGCGTAGCGCTGGACAGGATGGAGTCGATCGCCCGGGAGCTACGCAGGCGGTGGCCGTTTGTAGGTAGGGTTGCGCTGGTGCACCGCACCGGTTTACTCGTGCCTTCCGAGGTTTCGGTCGTGGTCTCAGTTTCTGCTCCGCACAGGACTGAGGCTTTCGATGCTGCGCGCTTCGGCATAGATGCGATAAAAGCGGGTGTCCCGATCTGGAAGCGCGAAACATGGGAGAGCGGGAGCGCATGGGGCCTCGACGCGCACCCAATTGACGGCTCCGGCGTGCCACATTTGAGCGAGGACGATCACGTGAGCCAGTTAGGGAGCTGAGGACCACATGGGTGTGCAGTTGCTTATGGCCGCGGTGAAAGCGGGCCATACATCTGTCCAGTGGTGGACACTGGCTTGGATCGCGGGGGCGGCTGTCGCGGCAGCGGTGACCATAGCAATAATCGTTGTGGTTTCGCGCCGACCCAAATCGATGGAAGACGGCATGGCCGACTTCTCCCGCTCGCTCCAGGCTGTGGCACCGGCCCACCGCTCGCCGCCCCGGCCCGGTCTGAGCGGGACGCGGAGCGGCCCGGCAAGAGCACAAGAAGAACGCCCCGTGCGGGCGACGAGAGGAGAGACCGAAGGTGTCTAGGGATCTCGCGATAGACCTGGGTACCGCCAACACGCTCGTGTACGCAAAAGGCCGCGGCATTGTACTGAACGAGCCAACTGTTATCGCTCTGGATAGCCGCACCAATACGGTGCTCAACATGGGCCGTGAGGCCTGGCAGATGATCGGGCGTACACCCGGCTACATAGTGGCGGTGCGCCCCCTGCGCAAAGGCGCGATCACCGACTTCGACATCACCCAGCGGATGATCGAGCTCCTGCTCAAGCGTGCCGGGATCTCCCGGTTCGGGCGGCCCCGGGTACTCATATGCGTCCCGTCCGCGATCACAGCTGTGGAAAGGCGCGCCGTCGAAGAAGCAGCCCGCGCCGCGGGGGCGAACAGTGTCAGCTTGATAGAGCAGCCGACCGCTGCTGCCATTGGTGCCGGCTTGCCGATCCATCAACCTCTCGGGAACATGGTCTGTGACATCGGGGGTGGCACGACGGAGACGGCGGTCATCTCACTTGGCGGAGTCGTCGCCCTGGAGGCGATACGGGTTGGCAGCTTCGACATAGACGCGACCATCCAGTCCTATGTGCGCCGCGAATACGGCATCGCCATTGGCGAACGCACGGCTGAGGAGATCAAAATAGCTATCGGCTCGGCATGGCCCATGGACGATGCAGTCAAGGCCGAAGTCCGCGGCCGTGACCTGATGAGCGGGTTGCCCAAGACTGTGATCCTCGCACCGGAAGAGGTGCGCCAGGCGATCGAGGAACAAGTAGGCGCGATCGTCGACTCGGTAGTGAAGTGTCTCGGGAACTCGCCGCCCGAGCTGGCTCAGGATCTGATCAGCCAGGGGATCCATCTCGTC
>DATKHZ010000119.1:0-6776 GCA_035509995.1 Acidimicrobiales bacterium
GTAAGTGAAGATGCACCGAGGAGGCACCAATATCGCCGAGCGGTGTGAGGTGGACCTCGACCTCGGTACCGGGCCCCACCCCCAGCTGGCACACCTGCCCGTGGCCCGCGAACCAGGTGTCGGACCACCCGCCGGCGTCGAGCACTCGGACGGGCGCCTGCACCCTCACCCAGGACGTCATGAGCTGTCAGTGACCCGTGCGTGCGACCACCAGGCCGACGCCGAGTGCACAGGTTGACCAGGAAAGTGCGATCAGCCCGCGTTCGAGGGGGGCCAGAACAGACCCGAGCGAGATGGCCCGACGGGACCCGTCGGCGTAGATCCGCTCGCCCTCGACGGAAGTGACCCTGCGCCGGAGGTCCCGGGCCTCTGCACTGAGCACCCGCTGGGCGCGTGAAAGGCCGTAGGCGAACGCCGCCCCCGCGATCACTGCTGGCCGCACCGTCCCAGCCTGGGCGTAATAGGCGGTTAGCACCGGGAACGACCCCCAAGCCAAGGCAAATGTCGTGTCGTTGTGGAAGCGCCCGTGCCACAGCTCCAGGTTGTACGCGATGACCAGGAAGACACCCACAAGGATGAAAATCGACAAGCCCCATCCGACCTGCGCTATGCCGAGAGCCCCAAGCGTGACCGCGCCGCAGATGGCTACGACGGAAACGGTTGCCAGGACCGGTGAGGAAATTCTGGTCCTGAGGGGGCGGCCGCGAAGTTCGTCAAGCCCATGGGCCCCGACGCCCACAGCGAGGCCAAAGGCGATCAGCGTCGCCAACAGGCGGTCGAGGTGAAACCGCGGTGCCATTGCCGCACCGATGAGCACATAGCTGAGGTGCCATGCGGTATAAGGCGGGTGGAGCACGGTAATCCAGTCGCGCCACCTCCCTCCCGACGGTGCGTACCAAGCCGGGGCCTGAGCTGATGGGGCCGAGGGTGCGCCCGCGGGTTGGCCGTGACGGTCACGCGCTTCAGCCACTGGTGGCCATCGCCTGCGCCCGGTCTCGGGCGCCCTGGTCCCGGGCGTCTGGCGAGCCCGGCAGCTTGCGGCCCCACATCACAAGACCACCGCCCAGGCTCATGACGCTCACCTTCACGTCCTCGATACCTGCACTGGACCAGGCCTCCAGGTGCCATGAAATGGGGTAGTTGCGGTAGTGCCGCGAGATCGACGGCCCGAGGAACCTGCCGACCCTGAACCATTCACTCCCGCCCAGCACGAACCCGGCAACCGGCAACCCGATCCTCGTGTAGAGCACCCACAGCGGGTGCCAGACGCGCCCCGTCGGAGTGTGGAACTCGAGGTTGGCGATGACGCCTCCGGGCTTGACCACCCGCGCCAGCTCTTTGACAGTCTGCGCCGGGTCCGCGACATAACGGAGCAGGTAGGTAAAGGTGAGAGCGTCGAAAGTTGCGTCGGCGAAGGGAAGCTCCTCGGCCCTTGCGACGGCAAGGTGCACCTGGCCGGCCTGTGGGCTTCGGGCTACGTTCGCAGCGCCGGCTTGCAGCATTTGCGGCGTCAGGTCTACCCCGGTCACTCGCGCGCTTGTGCGCGTTGCGACCTCGAGGGCGACCCCGGCCGGTCCGGTCGCTACGTCGAGGACCGAAGTGGGGGAGCGGTTGACTATCGCGTCGACCATTGCTTTGCGCCATCGCCGGTTCTGGCCGAAAGAGAGGACCTCGGCGAGACGGTCGTAGCGGGTAGGAAGGCCGTCGAAGAGCTGGCGGGCAAAGCGGTTCGGCTGGGAGGTGGTGCCGGACGTCTCGGTGGCCATCGAGCGTCGAGCCTAGGCCTGGCCGGTGCTGATCACCACGTTCGCCGCCATCGTACCCAGACCTCAGCCGAGTAATCCCGAGCCCACGGGAGCGACCGCTTATTACACTGCTCGCAGGATGGGCACAGTCGATCACGTGAACGCGCTCGACCGCGAAGGCCAGCTGTTAGTGGCCGCCGCAAGGTCGGCCGGTACGCGCGCGCCGGTCCCGAGTTGCCCCGGGTGGGAGGTGCGGGACCTGCTCGCTCACGTCGGCTTCGTCCATCGGTGGGCGGCTCGTTATGTCGCAGAAGGGCTGACCGAGATGGTCGAAGAGCCCGACGAGGCGTCGGTCCTGTCAGCGGCACCGTCGCACGACCGGATCCTCTCCTGGGCCGCAGATGGGCACGCCGCCTTGGTCGAGGTGCTCTCATCGGCGCCGCGTGACGTCCAGTGCTGGACGTTCCTCCCCGCCCCCTCCCCGTTGGCGTTTTGGGCACGCCGCCAAGCCCACGAGACGGCGGTGCACCGGGTGGACGCCGAGTTGGCGGCCGGCGCGCGGCCAACCCCGTTCAACCCAGCGTTCGCAGTCGACGGGTCCGATGAGCTGCTGCTCGGCTTTTTTGCGCGCCCGGGGCGCGGGCGCGCCCCTGAGACCAGTCCGGGGACGGTCGGCCTCGAGGCGACCGATGCTGGTTCCGCGGCCTGGACCATGCATATCTCGCCTGAGGGCATCGAGACGACAAGAGGCCTGGACGAAAGTGACCTGTCGGTCCGGGGGCCCGCCAGCGACCTGTACCTCCTCCTTTGGAACCGGCTCGGGTGGGAAGACCGCCCGCACGAAAGCCTCGAACTGGTTGGCCGCCAGGACCTGCTCTCCAGCTGGAGGGAGCACTTCAAGGTCACCTGGACCTAGCCATCGGGGGGCGGCCTGGCAAAGAGCGCGTCCGGGTCCCAACGCCGCTGCTGAAGCGGCGTGTGCCGTCCGGGCGGGGAGCTACCGAACAGCCGAACGCAGCCGGGGACGGGGACGCCGCCTTGAGCTCCCGCTTCTGGGCGGCGCTCGTGATCACCGGGGTCGCGGCCGGGGTGTTCGGCGCGCTGACGCTGCTCCTGCTGTTCACCGTGCAGCACCTGGCGTTCAACTACAGCTCAGGGCCGTTCGAACAAGCCGTCAAGAGGTCGAGCGATGCTCGTCGCCTGGCAGTGCTGCTGATCGCCGCGGCCTTCGGTGGCCCCGCCTGGTACCTGCTGCGCCGTTACACCCCGGGCGAGAAATCCGAGGTGGATGACTCGATCTGGCGAGGCGACGCTCGCCTCTCGTTCCGGAGGTGCCTGGGGACCGGGGTTATCGCGGACGTCGTCACCGCCCTGGGGGCATCCCTTGGCCGAGAGCAGGCCCCCAAACTGATGGGCGCGGCGTCGGGCAGCGTCGTATCGGGGTGGCTGGGCCTCACGTCGGGTCAGCGCAAAATGCTCGTGGCATGCGGGGCGGGGGCGGGACTGGCCGCCGTTTACAACGTGCCGCTCGGCGGGGCTCTGTTCACAATCGAGGTGATGCTCGGGTCCACGGTCCTTCCGGCGGTCCTGCCAGCGATCGCGTGCTCGGGCATCGCGACGTTGACGGCCTGGGCGTACCTGCCGGCACATGCGACCTACGTGGATATCCCCGCCTATCATCTCAGCGGGACGATCATGGTGTGCGCGATCGCGATGGGCCCGGTCGTAGGGGTGCTTTCTTCGGGGTATATCCGGCTCATCGGTTGGGTGTCTTACCACCGCGTTTCCGGCCTCAAAATGGTCCCGGCAATGCTGGCGGCGTTCGGGTTGCTGGGGCTCATAGGCTTCGCATACCCGCAGCTGTTTGGCAACGGTAAAGACATGGCGCACGACGCCCTTGTCGGCCAAGGTACGCTGCTTGGGCTACTGGCACTGTTCATCCTGAAACCGGCGGTTACCGCGCTATGCCTTGAAAGTGGCGCAGCCGGAGGGGTTTTTACTCCGACTCTCAGTACGGGTGCTGCTTTCGGGGCGTTCGTGGGCCTCGCATGGTCCCACCTGTGGCCGGGCTCTCCTGTCGGCGCCTACGCCATGATCGGAGCTGCAGCCATGATCGGGGCCGCCATGCAGGCTCCATTAGCCGGCCTGGCCATTGTGCTCGAGCTCACGCGGAGCGGGTTTCAGCTAATGGTCCCGATGATCGCGGCCACTGCGATCGCAACGGCGGTCAGCCGCTATATCGACGGTTATTCGATATATTCCGCTCGCCTCCCGGCGGAGGGCTGAGGCGGGTACCAGGCTCGGGTGCCCGGGCTGGCACGCTCCCTGTTGCGCCCATTGGCAGCGGGCCGGGCAACCTTCGCCAGGGCGCCATCGACGCGGTGCCTCCGTCAAGCTAGAGTTTCGCAGGATACCCCAGACCAGGAGGAAACGAAGTGAAGATCGTGAACTCTCCAACGGCGGGATGGCGGACGCTTAGGAAGCTGAGCGTCGCCGCCGCGTGCGTTGGTTTACTGACGGTTAGCGGGCCGGCGGTCGCGAATGCGTCACTGACGCCGGCCCTGTCCAAGCCCACCGTCGTCTCGTTTAAAGCCGCACCTTCCCACCTGTCGGCGGCGGGCGGCACCGTCGTGCTCACTGCGAAGGTCCAAGGCGCTACTACCTGCACCTTCGGTGGGCACGGCACCGTCACGGTCAGCTGCAGCGGTGGCTCGGCCAAGGTCAAGGACAAGATTGCGGCCAACGGGTCAGTGAAATCGAAGACGCTCCACCTGACCCTGCTCGTGAAGGGGAAGGGCGGCACAGCGCCGAAGCGCTCCATCAAGGTCACCGAAGCTGGAAAGCCAGCGACCCCGACGACGACAGTCGCTCCGACTTCGACGACGAGCGCGAACTCAGCTACTACGTGTGTCGGCCCGTGCACGTTCACGTTCTCGGCGGGACCGGACTACAACGGCTTCGTCTCGGTGGAGCTCAATAACGTCACCCAGGGCGTGCAGTGCCCTAACTCGCAGAATGGTGGCTGTGCCGCCACTTCGGCCCAGCAGATCGACCAGGCCAACATCACGATGTGCGCCGGCGGCGGAGGGGTCAACGCTGTAAAAAACGCCCTTACCAACTTCACCTTGACGGCTGCAAGTGGTGCGACGGCGTCGCTCGACCCCGTTAGCAGCAGCGCGACTGTCTCAACCGCTTTCGGGAACTTCAGCACTCTCGCCGCCAACTTGTGTGACACGGGCAACCTGTGGTTCGACCTCACCGCCAACACACAATGGAACACGCTGACCTTCAAGTACACGGCGGACGCGAACTTCTCCGACATCGTGTTGTACAGCTGGAACGCAACATAGAACCAGCGGGTGAAAGGCCCGGCGGATGAATAGTCCGCTGCCTCCCCGGCGTTCAGCGCCCGGGAGGCAGCGGTTGGCGGGAGCGCACCGATCGACCACTCTGATGCCGGCCGGCAGCACCGCGGCGCCGATCGCCGAGCCGGCGACTTGAGCTCACTGTTGGGCAAGACTGGCGAGAAGGAGCTCTCAGTGCCGGGTACCAGTCCGTTCATCAACGTTACCGACCCTCCGTTCGGCGCCAAGGGGGATGGGTCCACGGACGACGCCAGCGCAATTCGGGCAGCAATAGCAGCGGCAGCGCCATCGTCGTCGAACCCCTCCGGGAACACGGTGTTCCTGCCGGCGGGCAACTATCTTGTCGGCTCTACCCTGACGGTCCCTACAGCCGTGACGCTCCAGGGTTGCGGGTGGAACACGCCAGGGGCGGGCCACCCGTTCCTTGGTAGCTGGATCTTCGTGGAGGCGGGCGCTTCCTTCAGCCCTGTTGCAATCGCAGGAAATGGTGGAGCCGTGAGGAACCTGGGTTTCAACGTTTACAACCAGAGTGCAACGGAGCAACCGTCCAGCGCCGAGCCGATGATCCTCATCAGCGGGAGGGGGGCCAATAATGCCCTGATCGAGGATGCCTGCCTGTACAACCCGTATGCCGGGATTTACATAAACAACACCGCGGCGCAAGCCGTGTTGCGGCGGGTCTTTGGCCAACCGATCCGCTACGGGATCATGATCGACCAATCGCAGGACAGCAATTACATCGACAGCATCCATTTCTGGCCTTATTGGCAGCCGATGGGAAGCACGGTCGGGGCTTACCAGCTTGCTAACGGTAGTGCCATCGTGCTCCTTCGGTGTGACAACCCTCACATAAGCAATGTCTTCGCATTCGGGTACAACATCGGCCTCGCCCTGTCCTCCAGTCCGGGACCGGGCAATATCCCTCATAAAGTCCGCCTTGTCAATGCCGATTTCGATGGGTGCGTCACGGGGATCTCCATCGACTCGCCAGGTCAGGCGGGCAACCTGGCCAGTATCCAAATGACAAATGTCACAATTCAGGCGTCGGGGGCGCAAGGAGCTCCGGCAGGGCACGGCATCTGGGTAAGGGACACGGCGGCTTACGCCAAGATCCAGGCGAGCAATGTACGCGTATCGCAATCCGGCCAACACGCCATCCACATTGACGCGCCGAACGCGACCTTCTACGGGGAGAACATCTCTATCGAGAACTGGCACGGGGACTGCGGTTTCAATATCACCGACGGGTCGTCCAACGCCTGGCTTGGAGTGGGGTTCGCCTATTCAGCGGGCGGTACCCCGTACGCCCCGGGGCGGCAGTTCCACGTGGTGAAGGCGTAGGGCCGCCGTCCGGCGTGCGACGTACTCGGCTAACGGGGCGTCGTATGGCCTTCTCGGAGTGGTTCGGGCCTTCTGGGTGTGTCACGAGCGGCAGACGTGCATTTTCTAACGCCAAGAAACACCGAACCACGCCAGGAAGCTGGGCACACCCAGACTTTAAATATGATGAAATATCATGGGATCTCAGTCGAGGGCCGGCCTCTTGTGTGAAATCGACGGCTAATCGCGGGGAACCCGGGCCGCTACCGGTTGATTTCGCCCCGTAACCGCCACAAACGTAATGAGAGGAGGTCGCGGTGCAGGTTCGTGGTCTGGTAGTCGCGGC
>DATKHZ010000120.1:0-5686 GCA_035509995.1 Acidimicrobiales bacterium
GGCTCTCGCGGTCGATATGAAGACGGACACCGTGTACGCGGCCAACGATGGGTTCTGCGCCGGGACGACCAACAGCACCGACTGCGAGTCCGGGACGGGGGACACCGTTTCGGTGATCGACGGAGCCCGCTGCAATGGGTCGGTGAGCACCGGGTGCCGGCGGAAGCCGGCGTTGATAAAAGTCGGCGAAGGTGCCGATTGGACCGAGGTCGACCAGGCCACGGGCACGCTGTACATCACCAGCTACCTTGCCGGCACGGTATCGGTCATCGACGGCGCTAGGTGCAACGCTCGGGTCACCTCTGCTTGCGACCGGCCCTCGGCCGTGCTGACCATGGGGGCGGGTGCTGGATACGTGGCGCTGGACAGTCCTCTGCATACTCTGTTCACACTGAACACCGAGTCCGACACCTTGGCGGAGACGAACGTCGTTACGTGTAACGGGAAAGTCACGTCCGGCTGCGCTACCAAGCCCCTGAGCCAGCAGGCTGCGCCGATGCTCGGGGCGTACGCCGAGCCGACGCCGAACGCCGGCGTGCTCGACCCGCAAACCGCCACGCTTTATGTGGTCTGTGTAGGCGGGGGGCTGTTCATGAACGTCGTGGACGTGAGCCGGTGCAGCTCGGTCGGTACCTCCGGTTGCAGTTCGAGCACATAAAACCTACCAAGCCAGCTCACAAATCTACCCAGCAGCTCATAAAACTACCAATCCACCAGCCTTTTGCTGGCTTTGTCGCGTCGAAGGTGCCGCGGCCGCCGTGGGCTGATTGACCGTTTGTGCGCCTCGCCGCTCGAAAAGGCAGGGTAAGCCCTGAAAACGGTTCAGGGACGGCACGGTTGTCGATTTGAGGTGCCCTGCTTAGGGTCTTGTTAAACCCATCTAGACCCAGGAGGATAAGTGCGCAACACAACTCGTTTTATAAGTCGCGCCATGGCAATTATTGGCTCTCCGGTTATGTACCCCGCCCTCTTCGTTCGCGTCGCTCAGGCAGGAGGGACCAGCCGGCCAAGAGGCGCGTGGGCACCCGTGCGAACTCGCTCCAGGATGGCCGCCGTGACCGCCTGCCTGACGCTGCTCGTTACTGTCCTAGTCACCGGCCCGGCTACCCCCATCAGCGCCATCAGCGCCGCGGCCGCCTCGCCGCCCGGCGTCTCAGCCCACTACGTCACGCTGAGCGGCAGTCCCGGCATGCCCGTCTTTGACCCGGCCAACGGCACGATATACGTGCCGATCCAGTGCCCGAAAAGCTACTGCCCGACCAACGCACCCGGCAGAGCCGTCGACATCGTGAGCGCGGCGACCTGTAACGCAACGAACGCGTCGGGATGTCACATTGTGGCGACCGCTCCCGGCGACAGCCCTCTCGGCGCGGCGGTCGACCCGACGACAGGCACCGTGTACGTGATGAACAGCCCGCCTACAGGCAACAGTACGGTCGGCGTTCTGGATGGCCGGACCTGCGACGCAACTGTCACGAGCGGTTGCCGGCATGAGGTGGCGACGATAGACCTCGGGCCCAAAGCCTTCATCGTTGCCGGCGTCGTTGACGCAGCGACGAGGACGCTCTACGTGGCGAGCCCGACCCATGGCGTCTACGTGGTCGACATCGCTGCCTGCAACGACCTGGTCACGACCGGCTGCGACAAGCACCCCGCGCTCGTGAATGACAACCGCGGGCCCGGTCAGCTCGACATCGACACGGCGACTAACACCATCTACGCCGCTGATCTTGGGAACCCCAACTTGAGCTCGAGCAACGGGAGCACCGTCACAGTGATCGACGGCAACACCTGCAAAGCGGCCCACGAAAGTGGCTGCGGCACCAACGCGGCGGTTGTCACAGTGGGCAGCGGGGTATCGGGGGTCGCAGTCGACCAGTCCAACAACACGGTGTACGTGGACGACTCCAGCGATGTGTCGGTGATCGACGGCGCTCGCTGTGACTCGTTGGTCACCTCCGGCTGTCATAGCCCGATGCGCGCGATCGAGACCGGCTCGGGCACCGGGGGTTTGGCGGTCGACATCGCGGACCACACGGTCTTCGCTCTGAACGGTAATGACGACACCCTCTCGTCGCTCGACAGCGCCACCTGCACTGGGGCCTCGCCGGGCCGGTGCCCGAAGATGGCCCCGTTGCAAAGCGA
The DNA here is from genome assembly GCA_035509995.1 of Acidimicrobiales bacterium. Classification (GTDB taxonomy): domain Bacteria; phylum Actinomycetota; class Acidimicrobiia; order Acidimicrobiales; family Palsa-688; genus Fen-671. The sequence goes on from DATKHZ010000120.1 coordinate 2,146, forward strand.
GGGCCCCGAGATCGGCCCCGACAGCCATAACAACGACCTCATCGTCACGCCGGGCAACGGCAGCGCCTACATGGTGAACGAGGGCGGGCCGAACGTGCTCGCCGTGACCGGAGTCGATGGCTGCACCGCGCTGGACCACTCGGGTTGCCGGGTACTGGCGCCAAGCGTCCCCGAGGCTGGGGTCGTCGGCACGCTCGACGCGGCGACAGGGACCCTGTACGTGAGCGACGCGAACCTCCCCCAGGTCGATGTCATCGACGCGGCGCGTTGTGACCAGGCGCGGCTGAGTGGCTGCGTCCCGGTCGGGAAGATCACGACCAAGGGCCCTGACCTGGTCGGCTCGGTCGATGACGCCACCCATACGCTGTACGTCTCTGAGGCCGCTTCCAACTCAGTGGCGGTCATCGACACCGCCACTTGCAATGCCAACGACGTCTCGGGCTGCGCGGCCCACCACGCCAGCATCCCTGTAGGGGAGGGCCCGGGAGTGCCGCTGCTTGACATAGATACCGGGTCGCTCTACGTGCCTTACGGGGCGGAGACAGACGAGGTGGCCGTGGCGGGCACCGGTGCTTGCAACGCAGAGGTGACCTCCGGCTGCGGCGCCCCCCGTGGGAAAATCGACGTCCCTCCCGGCACCAACAGCCTGGCCCTTGACCCCGCCACCGACACGGTCTACGGGGCCGTCCTCGGCAACCCCTTTGGGTCAGGCAACCAAGTCGTCGTGATAAACGGGGCCGGCTGCGTAAGCGAGATGGCCAGCTGCGGCAAGCTCGCGGGGACCATCACCCTCGGGCCGGCTCCAGCGGTACCGGGGGGCCCAGCCGGCCCCTACGGCCTCGCCGTCGACGACGCCACCCATACCCTCTACGTCGCTGACAACCGCGACGGGGACATGCCGGGGAAGCTCACGTTGGTCAGCACGGCGACCTGTAACGGCTTCGTCACGAGCGGGTGCGCAGGCACGTTCCCGACGGTGCTCGTCGGTCGCTCGCCACGCCTCGCCGAGCTCGACACACAGACGGGCCTGTTGTACGTCACCAACCACTCGTCCGCGGACGTCTCGGTGCTCAACACGGCGCGCTGCAATGCCGTGTCTACGGCGGGGTGCCCGGGGCAAGCCCCAGAGGTCGCTGTCGGTTCACAGCCGAACGGCCTGGCGATCGACGAGCTCACGGGGACGGTGTACGTGCTCAGCCTCGGGAGCGGGACTATGTCACTGCTACGGGGCTAACCCCCCGGCTGGGGCGTCTACGAGCCGTCTCGAAAGCAAAACCTGTCCCTATTTCTCCAGTCGCGCCTCGATCGCGCTGATCACCCTTGCCGGCGGCGGCCCTGTGGTACGGGCCGCCGCCCGAGTGGTCAGCGCAGGCTCAAACGCCGACCTAACGACCGGTCGCTAACATGCCGGGGGTGACGGTACCGATCGCCTGCAGCCTGGGCGCCGAGGGCGCGATCAGCCAACTCGACGAGTGGCGCAAACTTTTGGCCCAGTGCCCTAACAATCGGCTCTCAGCCACGCAGCTGGCGGTGCGCCTCACCGGGGGCCCGCCTGCCCTGGTGCCCGTCATAGCGTTGGCACAACGGGAGAAGGCGTGCTGCCCGTTCTTCGACTTCTCGTTCCACGTCGAGACCGATGCCGTGGTGCTCCGGGTCTCAGTCCCGGACGACGCGACGTCGATCTTGGACGACCTCACCCGCTCGACGTAGCTCTAGGGTGACCTCCATACAAGCGTGGTTACTTGACGAGTCGCCCGGCGACTATCGCTACGGCGAGGTGGACGCGCCCGATCCTGGACCGGGCGAGGTTTGGGTGCGCGTGGTGGCGAGCGCCCTCAACCACCTCGACCTCTGGCTCCGGCAAGGGTTGCCCAAGCCGCCCATGTTCCCGATGGTGCCGGGTGGCGACGGTGCCAGCACCGTCGACGCGGTGGGGGAGGGCGTGACCCGCTGGCAGGTGGGCGACGAGGTCGTTATCAACCCTTCGTTCGCCTGCGGTAGGTGCGACCAGTGCCTGGCCGACCGTTCGGTATTTTGCCCCAAGTGGGGGATCATGGGCGAGCACTACCAGGGCGCTCACGGCGAGCTCGTGGTGGTCCGGGAGGCCAACCTCGTGGCCAAACCGGCATCGCTCAGCTGGGAAGCCGCGGCCGCCTACGGCCTGTGCGGGCTGACGGTTTACCGGATGTTGCGCCGGGCCCGTTTGGTGGCCGGCGAGACGCTGCTCGTCGTTGGCGCCGGCGGGGGAGTGGGGAGCGCTGCCCTGGCCCTTGGCCAGAGGATGGGAGCGCAGGTTTATGTCACGTCGCGCGACCCAGCCAAACGGGCGCACGCCATCGAGCTAGGTGCGCTCGGTGCGTTCCCCTCGGGCGAGAAGATCCCGCTCAAGGCCGACGTGGTAGTAGACACCGCCGGCGGCCCGACCTGGGCACTCTCGATGGGCGCGCTAGCTCCTGGTGGCCGGCTCGTGACCTGCGGGGGGACCGGCGGCGGGCGCGTGGAGGTCAACCTGCCCCGGCTGTTCTTCGGCCAGTTCGAGATCTTGGGCTCCACAATGGGCACGTTCCGCGAGTTCGACGAGCTCACGAGGCTCGTCGCCGGCGGTTTGCCCGTCCATGTGGACAGCGTCTACCCCCTGGCCGACTACCCGCTCGCCCTCGCCCGCCTGGAGGCCGGCGTCCAGTTCGGCAAGGTCGTCCTCCGCCACCCGTAGGAGCTCCGCCGCCCGCAGAACTCCGGCACCCCTTAGGAGCTCGAGCACCAGTAGAAGACAGCTAGTTAGCTATCTAGCTATATTCGGATCCGGCCCCTATGTCCGCCGGCTGCACGCCCTCCCTATATCCCGCGGCGGGTCTTGGCAAGGACGCGGGCGGCGTCGTCGACAGCGGGGTGCCCCCGCACCTCGTCCACGCTCGCCACGGCCAGTTTGCCGGTTGCCCAAACGGCGACAAGCGTCCATTGAGGCCTCTGGTAGGACCACCACTGGATCCCAGCCCAACGCCGCTCGTTGAAGATGTCGGCCGCGATCTGCTGGGTCCGGGGACGGTTTCTTATCACGACATGGGTGGGCCGGATGTGGCGCCGGCTGAGCTCATCTGCGTCGTCGAGGTCAAGCAGGGGATTGGTTGTCTCGTCGAAACGGTATGTGCCAAGGCGCTTCTGCGAGCCGGGTAGCGCTGGGTAGACGAACATCTTGGAGGTCCACTTCGCGAGGTTGCCGAACGTCTCGCCGATCGCGGCCTCCGGGCTTGTTGCCAGGTACCGGACCAGGTACAACGACGGGTTATCCCAGCGGCCCTTTCCCTGCACCGGGTAGGCGTAGAGGGGGTGCCCAGGCTCGTCGTTCTTGGCAGTGGCGAGGTAGGGGAATACCCGGTACAGGAGCACGGTTCAGACGTGACTGTTACGCGTAGCTGCCGGCAGCCTCGGCCTCTACCGCGTCCACAACTTCGTTCGTTCCCCGAGCAGCAATGACGTCGATCGGGCGAGCACCCTCGAGGAAGCTATTTGGCCCGGTGAGCCAGTCCAAGATCACGCTCGT